>JAAZNS010000270.1 GCA_012798185.1 Chloroflexota bacterium
AATCTAACCCCTGCTGAGATCCGGACGTAATGAGTACATTATCTGCAGTAACCTTTATCCCATAACGATCAGAATGACGGACAATCATCTCCCGTAAAGGTAAATATCCTTCTGTAGTGCCATATTGCAATGCCAATTCACCATGATCTCGAATTACGGTCTGACATGCTTCGGTAAATTCTTTCAAAGGAAATACATCCGGTGCAGGAAGCCCTCCTCCAAATGAGATAATATCGGGTTGTTCAGTCAATTTTAATAACTCCCGCACGGCTGAACTCCCCATTCGTTGGGTTCGCATTGCATAGCGATGATCCCAAGGTGTCTGCATTCTTACTCCTTTCTTATGCTATCTAATATAGTAAAAATAAACAGCACGGGATGATACCGTGCTGTTTTTATCTTTTCACTTAGGAAAGCGACTAAGGACTAGTGCCATATTGGGCAATAGAACTCTATCGCCTATATTGGTGCTAAACATTACTGTTTTTGGATCAGATTTTTGAGTAATAAAGATTTGTGTGCCCTCCTCTGAATACTTTTTAGGAACATATGCCTGTCCGGTCAGGAAACCGTCACTATCTATGGCGCAACTGGTTACCCAGCCGATCACTTTTCCACGTTTGTCGATAACGATATCTTGCGGGTGAGCCATTCTCACCCCTTTTTCCGAAAATCGAAATCGTACAACCTCGCCATCGCGTGATTTTTCTTTCTCGATAAATGGTTTTCGTCCAATAAACCATGGTTTATATGTTTTTACATAACTGCCAAATCCTGCCTGACCAACACTTAAATTTTTCTCGCCTCCCATTTCATGACCATATAATGGTAAACCAGCTTCAGTTCGTAGCGAATCTCTGGCGCCTAAGCCAACAGGTTTGATGCCAAAAGGTTCACCAACCTGGAGTAATTTTTGGAATAATGCAGCAGCCTTTTCCGGGTGTACAAATAATTCAAAAGCCATTTTCTCCCCAGTATAACCTGTACGTGAGATGACCAAATCAAAACCACCCACGTTTGCTTCACACAATTGTGTCCTTTGCAAAGACATGATGGCTTTTTTATCCATTTCGCTTACACCAAGCGATAATAATATTTCTCTTGATAATGGTCCTTGCAGTGCAATGTCTACTCGCATATCGGCTCCTTCACTAGGATTGCGAAGATTTCGTAAATGCACATTTCGACCATATGCTTTAACCCATGGCTGATCTCTATCTACACATACCTTACCATCTTTTACCGAATTTAACCATTTCCAATCCTTGTCGTCATTAGAAGCATTTACAACGATTAGATATTTTTCCTTTGATCGGCGGTAGATCAATAAGTCATCGATCACATTCGCATCGGGATCCATGAGATGGGTATAACATGATTCTCCAACACCTAAGGATGTAATATCATTTCCAACAACGCTATCCAGGAATGCACAAGCATCATCCCCTTCTGCTTGATACACACCCATATGAGCTACATCGAATAATCCGGCTGCTTTTCGCACTGCCTGGTGCTCTTCAACTACTGAGGTATACCATACGGGCATTTCCCATCCGGCAAATGGAATGATTTTTGCGCCTAATTGTTTGTGTAAAGTATAAAGGGGTGTCCGTTTTAGCGGAGATTCTTGCTCATACCACTGAAAATCAGGCAAGGCAACATCCTGTCTTTCAGGCATACCAATAAAATAAGGTTTCTCTTTTCCAGAAGCAGCTATAGATTCCGTAACTTCCTTTCCAATATTTCGTATCGGTTCTTTATCAGATTCTTTTACAATGATTACTCCGGGAAGTTTCATTTCGATATCGCGGCCAAAATCTACAAACCCATCGGATAAGTCTCTCAACCATGCTGCGACTAACCCTGCTTGTGATTTCTCGATAGACAATCGAAATTGCGATGGAGAATCGCAAGTAAGAACCCCATTCACTTTATCTTCAGGGGTATAAATTTCAACTGGAAGGGAATCCCCAGGCATTAATGCAGATATATCGCAGCTTACGGCAAAATTCAAGAATGATCGAATATTTTCTCCCATTAATTCATATACCGCATATTTTTCAGTATTAGGGACATCATCGATGTAGTAAAAATGCGGATAACCATGTTTATTAATTTCGTAATCAATGGATAAATTTTCAGCAAGACTACGAACTTTTACTTTGGCATTTTCAAGAACCATAAAATTAACTTTTGATTTTCGCAATTTCCCTTTTCTGCCAATTTGGGTATATGGTTTGGTGGATTTCAGAATATCAGACATGACATTTGCTAAATATTGCATATCTTTTTCTTTCATTCCCCTCTGGGTTACCCAGGGTGTACCCAGCCGTATACCCGATGGATCGGCAGCTGAGAGATCCCCAGGAATCGTGTTGCGGTTAACAACAATCCCTGCGATATCTAGTATGCGCGCAGCTTGATCTCCAGATAAAGCTGTACCATCAATACCTTTTATCGAACTACAATCAAGATTCATTAGATGAGTATTTGTTCCGCCATAAGGAATTCGGAATCCATTTTCTCTGAATTGCTCACAAAAAGCAATACAATTCTTTACAATCTGGTGTTGCAATTCTGCAAATTTTGGTGTTCTAGCCAATTTAAATGTTAATGCTATCGCTCCAAATACATTTACATGAGGACCACCTTGTTCGCCTGGAAAAACTGCCCGATCGATTTTTTTAGCCAAAACCGGGTCAGTAGTTAGAATACAGGCACCTCGCGGACCGCACAGGGATTTATGTGTGGTAAACGTAATAATATCTGCGTATCCCACTGGCGATGGGTATGCTCCCCCTGCTACCAAACCTGCCACATGGGCAATATCAGCAAATAAATACGCACCGACTTTCTGGGCAATTGCCTTGAATTTTGCCCAATCCACCGCCCAGGGATAAGAAGAATACCCAGCAATGATAAATTTGGGATTGGTTTTTATAGCTAATTCTTCGACCGCTTCATAATCGATCTGTTCTGTTTTCGGATCGATGGTGTAATGAACTGCCTTATAATATTTCCCCGAACGATTTACCGAAGATCCATGGGATAAATGCCCGCCATGTAATAAATTCATACCCATGATGGTATCACCAGGGTTAACTAATGCATGATATACCGCATTATTTGCAGGGGCTCCAGATAGAGCCTGTACATTTACATATATCTCATCGGCTGTAACACCATTGGCAGCAAACAATTCAGCACACCGGCGGCGCGCCAAAGCTTCGACCGTATCAGCATATTCCACACCTTTATAATATCTTGGGTCAGAAAACCGCCGGTAATATGCTAATCGTTCCTCGTAATCTAGAATTTTCTCTTCAGTAAACCAGCGTGTTTCTTCATCGGGATATCCCTCAGCATAGATGTTTTGGAATGGTGAACTCAAAACCTGCCGGATAGCTAGTGGGGCAGTACTCTCGCTGGGAATTAATATAATTTTCCGATATTGTCTCTCCGATTCCAAATCGATCAACTCGTTTAAAGACGGGTCTAAATCGGCAATTGAACCACGAAATAAGAAATCATTCATCTTTTACTCCAAATAATTATTTCCTTGATTATATACTCAAGAATTTCTATTTCAATATGATAAAAATCTCCCATAAAATTGCCACTACAGTCGCCTATTCCATGGGAGCATACGATTATCTAAACGAAAAATAAATATTTAAGGAACAATGCCAGCACAAGAAACTTTGTCGTTCGGGGCTGTCGCAGTATCCGATTTCCATTCTTTTCCATCCAATATGAGTTTACATTCGATCGTCCCAGCTTGCGAAGGGTTCCCAGCTGTTAAAACTACTACAAGCGATGGTTTTGCTTTTATCGATAAATGCCAGGGGATAGACATTTCTTCCGCTTTGGTCGTGGTTCCATCTTCACGTGTATAAGTAATAATTGCTATAGCCGAAGAACCTTTAACCTGATAAGTTAGTGTATGCGGTGATGGGTTAGGTTTATCGAAAACGCCAAGATAATAAAAAACCCCAAAAATAATAGTGTTTACTATCACCAGAATCACTATATCTAATAGCAATCTGGATTTTCTACGGTTTGGCGCCTCAACCATAATGGGCGGAATAGGACTCGAACCTACGACCTCCTCTGTGTAAGAGAGGCGCTCTAACCAACTGAGCTATCCGCCCGGTTTTCTACAGCGTGCATATTGTACCACTGCCTATATTTTCTCGTAAAGAACGGGTTTACCTGACATATTTCTTAAGTTTTGATTTCCATTTTTTACATATTTTCCATGGCGTGTTTGTCAACTGCACACGAACCCCATGAAGCAAGGGATGGCAAACCAAAATTCTACTAGCTGAATCATATGAGTTTGAGAATGGATCTATCCCTATGTGAAAGTTATTAATTCATCTAATTAAATTATTATAAGCATATTCTTGTTATTACTAAAATCAGTGTATGAAAAATTAAATGGGTAATACGTTGGAAATGTTTATCTATGAAAACCCACGAGTGTTTGATATTAATTAATAAATCGCTGTTGTCCAAAAATATCGATTTCTCACTCGAAGTGGGAAAAATAATAATGAATGTCTCGTTATATAATTTCCTCCTTCAAATATCAGCAATTAATACAAAATCTCTTTTTTGTATCTGTATCTTGTTCGATAATAATTCGTGCAGCACGAAAAACCCATAAAACCCATACATTTTTATGCATTTTAAGCGCATTCGTGCGCACGAGAAATTTCTAAAAGATAAATCTCTCAACATTTTTCGGGGAGGCAATTAAAAAAAATGGAAATTTGTGTATAGTTAACAGAAATAAATAACTGAATTGACAATATATAGCAAACATGACTAGTACAATATCAATTACCAGAATAATACCCCTATTCCAGATTGTGAACCTAAATCCACTAAAATAATACCGGAGCCACTGTTTGTATTACAGATACTTGTTTTCGAAAATGATTACTTGTGTGTTGTTCAGGTAGTGTAAATAAATGGTCCAAAATTAATCCGATATGCAAGTTTAATCATTTATTATCTCGGATAACGTAATAGTGACAAACTAAATCGCTAACAAAACCATATTGTAACAAGTTGGCGTTCCAGTTACCGCAACCAACGAGAAGTAAGATGCCATGTATCCCCCTTGCACACTTCTCAACAGTTCTTCTACATTATTAACCATATATTTTTTGGATGAAATGCAAATATGATCCAAATTAATTGTGATAATATCCACAGTTGAACCCGTGATAATGGCGATTTTCCCAATGAGGATTCTTGTCTATTCTTGATCCTTGTAATAATTTTAGGAATTAGTGAAAACTGGCAAATAGGAAAAGATATTGTTTCTGTAAGTTGCTATTTTATGAAGTACGGTTTTGATCTTCTAATATATTTTAAAGATAATCGTTCGCGTAACCGAGAAAAAACTCCTTTCACATTTTGCTATAATTGAAAGGAGTTGTAAGTAATTACGGTATTCCAAAGGTTTTATAAATATCAATTGTGCATTTATACCTTTTTTTCTTCGCTTAGTATTTCTTTCGAAATCAGAAATATTGGGTCAGCAAGGTTTTCCAACCATTTTTCTAACTTTTCCTGATATGCCGGATCATAAAAAGATTTTTCAAAGGTCTCCTGGTCGGTAAAATATGCTTCTGTAAGATATTTATATGGCACATTTTCCGATTTCCAAGTGTTCTCAATCACATAAAAATCGCTCTTTATCAGTCCTGGCATCTCCATGTTTTCTTTTTGGTGCGTCGTAGTTCTCCAACGAATAAATTCTTCGTGATCAGCCCCAGGGGGTAAGTTATAGAGTACAGTCAATTTAATCATGTTGTTCACCCATTGTAATTAAGATTTTATTACAAGTTCCTGCGGAAATTGTGTTAATACCTTTGCGCCATCTTCAGTCACCACAACAATATCTTCAATTCTTACACCAAATTTTTGCGGTAAATAAGCACCCGGCTCAATACTAAAAGCCATACCGATTTCTAATTTTGCAGTATTGCCCGGCATGATCCAAGGTTTTTCGTGCCCTTCCAGACCAATACCATGTCCTGTGCGATGCGTGAAAAACTGAGCCAAACCCTGCTCTTTTAATGTTTCTCGTGCTGCTCGATCAACTTCATCCGCACCAATTCCAGGCTTTACTACCTTTCGAGCATTTAAATTAGCCCTACGGACTGCATCAAACACTTGCATAAACTCATCATCCGGTTCACCTAAATGTACCATTCGAGTAATATCGGATTTATAGCCATTCAGAGTCGCGCCAATATCGATGACTATTGCATCGCCATGCATTAACTTTCTTGGTGAGCTGTGGTGATGAGGGAATGCTCCATTTGGTCCCGAGGCAATAATTGTGAAATCTACCATCTCGGCGCCATTTGTTCGAAAAAAGACTTCTGTCGCCCAGGCTACTTCTTTTTCAGTTACTCCTGGCTTGCATGAATCGATTGCTACCTGCATCGCCATGTCTGCCTGTGCAGCAGCAGCTTGCAACATAGCGACTTCTTCTTCCGATTTCGATTGTCTTAAAGGTGCTATGATTTCATCGCTTGTTATGCACAACTCGGGTGAAGAGACTTGTTGAATTTCTAGTAAGGCATCCGAACGGCTTCCGCTATCCACGGCTAAAACCCGTACTTTACCAATTTTTTGTATAGCGCTCCGGATGGCTTGCCTTGGTCCTTTGTCATCATCCCAAGGTAACAAATCTATTGATGTGTTCGCAGCAATCTCATCAACATTCAATGATGGCGCTACCCAAACACAATGGCTCGGAGAGATAAACAAAACCGAGAACCGTTCATCAAGGTGAGGGATAAAACCAGCAAAATATTTCAGGTTTGGCCCAGTTGATACTGCTATCAAATCAACAGCCGATGCTTTCATCATTTCCTGTAAGCGATATATTCGCTCTTTTTTAATTTGCATCCTTGTATCCTCAGTTTTATTATTTATCATTTCCATGGCACTAATGAAGTCGATATTATGGATTTTTTACTAGAATATTTCCCAAGCTTCAATTTCTTGGCGTGGTGGTGCTTCACTGCCCCATTTTCGACTGGGCCGCCAATTGAATTTATTCCCTAATTCCGCCAAAAATTCAGCCAATTTAAAGGGAGCCAGCACGGCATCGATTACTGGCACCCCTAATTGATCTTGCATTTGTTGATAAAATCCATATTCTGCTGTACAACCCAAAATAAGTACCTCAGCGCCATCTTCATCTATTGCTTTACGTCCTTCTGATATCAACCTTGTCTTCGTCAACATTTCATTAGTTTGAAAATCATGCACACCCAATTCAAGCGAACGCATCGAAACCAACCGTGTGCTATGTCCGTATTTGTGGATATTTTCGCGCATTTTGGGGATCCATTTCCGCCTTCCTACCAAAACAGAGAATGTATTCCCGAGGTTACACGCTATTGCAGTGGCTGATTGACAGGGTGCAACAACTATGGCATTACCCGACACTTCACGCGCTTCGCGTAAACCAACATCGTAAAAACAGCCAATGACAATTGCATCATATCGACCGACAGAATTATGCGTCAATCGAACGATATCGGCTATTACTAACGCTTCGTAGGAATGATATTCCAGATGGCGTGGTCTATTGGCAGGTAAAGATACGATGGATACCTGAGTGTCTGCTTGCTTTGCTTGTTCTAATATTCCCTTTGTGTCTTCATCGAATACATCTGTTCCAATAGGATTTATCCACAAAATGCGCATATTTAGTAGTCCTTTTGAAACTTATCTTCTATTATTGTTTCCGGCCACCAGTGTAACGAAGTACTTTCAAGGTTAACGGATCCACGACAACTCCATATGATTTTTCTGCTGCTTCTGGGGTGACATAACCATTTTTGACATCTTCCACCACTTTTTCAACAGGACGTTCCAAGGGATTTCCCCATCCAGCGCCGGTACCACTCATCACGCGGATAATATCGTTTGTATTTAATGTTAATCCCGTCACTACGGAATACCGCTCTTTCTCACCATTAGCTCGGGCAATAATTACATGATTAGCAGAACCCGATTCTCCACCTAATAATGGCCAAGGTAATACTTTAGACCGTGTGTATGCCACTGTCAACCAGGCGTTATCCGAACGAATACGATAATCGATGCGCACACCTTTACCACCACGATGGAAACCAGCGCCCCCTTCTTCATCATGAAAACTTAAATAATCTACTGTCACGCCATACCTTGCTTCTGCCACCTCAGCAGGACAGTTATAAGTTTCACCATGCAGAGCACTAAACTGCCCAGAGTTTCCATCGCCATGTGGAGAACCTCCCCAACCGCCTAATTCGGGTTCAATTACAGCATAAGGTCTTCCTGTATCCGGGTGTATTCCGCCAAACAATGTTCCACACACCGAAGCAAAACCACCCGCCGGGAGCAACTCAGGTATTTTTTCGGCTAAACAACGAAAGATGAGATCGTGCACTCGTATGGTTATTTCATAATAAATTCCCATTGCCGCTGGATAAATAGGGTCAAAAACACTACCATGGCGGGTAATTACCTTTAGAGGTCGAAAAGTTCCACCATTTGCAATCCGTTCTGGGGAAGTTACCCCCTTGAATGCAATCTGGCAGGCAGTAATCGTCTCATCACGACTCATATTGAATGGCCACTTATCTTGGTCAGGGTTATCACTTAAGTCAATAATGAATTCATTATCCGTAATTTCAACCTTAACTTTATAATCGGGTCCATTGTCTTGGGGTTCAACTAACTCATATACCCCTTTAGGTAATCTCTTGATGGCATTAAGGCTCACTTTCTCGCCATAATCCAAATATTCTTCTACCGCCCTTAGGAATACATCTTTACCATATTTGTCAACAATTTCCGTAACACGGCGTTCACCAACCCTCACCGACGCCACTCCAGCCCATAAATCTCCTGTGAGAAAATCGGGCATACGACAGTTAGCGGTGAGAATATCAAATACAGATCGTATTGGTTGTCCTTTAGAAAATAACTTAATTGCCGATAAAATCATCCCCTCCTGAAAAATCTCTGTCGCATTTGTGGACATACTTCCAGGAACTGCTCCGCCAACATCATTCCAATGAGCGATATTTGCTGCCCAGGCAACAATTTCTCCTTCTGCAAAAACCGGCATAACCAGGATAACATCATTCAAATGAGTTACACCGCCTGTATATGGGTCATTTGTGATGAAAATATCACCAGGCTCAACTTCTCCTGGTTTGTTATATTTTAAAATGACCTGTTTTACCGATTTATCCAAAACGCCGACAAATGCTGGAATACCAGCGCCTGATCCGGCGAGTTCACCATATTTATCGGTGATGCCAGTGCCCATATCTAAGACTTCGTATATGATTGCGCTCATGGCTGTATGACGTAGGGCAGCAAACATCTCATCTGCAGCTGCCTGCAATGAGTTTTGGATGATTTCTGCTGTAATAGTGTCGTATTGATTCTTCATGGTCATACTCCTTATTGTGCTGTCCTAATATGAAAATTACCGTAATCGTCAATCTGACATGGTAAATCGGGTGGAATGACTATTGTCGTTCCTGCATCTTCGATAATGGCTGGTCCTACTAATTTCATTCCAGGTTCTAACCCTTCGGATGCGTAAATAGTCGCAAGATGAATACCATGTTCAATAAAATCTACGTTTCGCTTTTCTTTGATGGCATCTTCCACCTTTTTTCCGCTGGTTTTTCCTTTTTGTGGTTGTAATTTATCCACTTCAGCAATCGCGATCAAGTGGTAACAAATTAACTCCACCGGTGCATTCAAACGATATGTATACTCTCGTTCATAATCTTCATGGAAACTTTCTAAAATCGCTTTTAATTTTTCTTCATTTATCTCACCATCCGGCAAGTTTATTTCAACAAAATGCTCCTGATTTTGATACCGGCAGCGCCCTAATCGAATAAAATGCACACGATTGGTATCAATTTGTTCATCGGCATATTCTTTTAAAGCCTTTTTTTCAAGTTTTAATAGTGTCTCATTGATTTCTGCCGCTGCTCTATCTTTTGATAATTCGACAATTTGGGTTTGCAAGTAATCACGCCGCAGATCGCTAAGAAGCATTCCCCAGGCAGAGAAAACTCCAGACTGCGCCGGTATGATTACTTTTTTAATATTTAGTTCATGCGCCAATGCACAAGCATGCATTCCGCCTCCGCCACCGAAAGCGATTAAAGTAAAATCTCGCGGGTCATGCCCACGATTGACAGAAATGAGTTTGATAGCATTGACCATGTTATTATTGGCTATGCGCACGATTCCCTGGGCGGCTTCATGACGCGTAATATTTAATTTCTTGGATAATTTATCCAAGGCTGTGTTTACCGCTTCCATATTGGCTATCATCGTTCCACCACAAAAATAAT
>JAAZNS010000271.1 GCA_012798185.1 Chloroflexota bacterium
GCCGTATTCGCTTGCCAAGCGGATGCTGCATATTCAATCTTTGGCTTATTGGAAGCAGTATCAGTTCCCTGTCATTATTACCATCCCAGGGAATATTTATGGACCCTACGATAATTTCGATCTGGAAAACGCCCATGTGATCCCTGCCCTGGTGCGTAAATTTGTGGAAGGCGCAGAAGCACAATCTCAGGTGACCGTGTGGGGTTCGGGAAACCCCAGCCGCGATTTTGTGTATGCTGGCGATGTTGCCGAAGGCATTTTAAAAGCAGCTGAAATCTACCAGCAGCCGGAACTGGTGAATATGTCATCTGGAACCGAAACCAGCATCCGCAAAGTGGTCGATACGCTGGTGGATATTACCAATTTTAAAGGTAAATTGGTATGGGATACCTCCCGGCCGGATGGGCAAAGCCGGCGTTGTTTCGATACCTCGAAAGCTAAAAAAGATCTTGGCTGGGAATCGAAAACTGATCTCCACGAAGGTCTGGCGTTGACTGTGGAATGGTATCGTAATAATCGAAAAAATGCGCGCAACAGCATATCTTAGGTATGTAAGGTAAATGTTTACCAGGCAGGAAAGAATGCTGGACAATAATTATTGGCCCTCAGAAGAAGCTTTTATTCCAATCGATCACCTTGAACAAATAACCGACAATCGGGTGCGGTGTTCAGCTGTTGCAATTTGTGATGATCAAGGGCACCCTTGTAATAATTTTTATCAGGGGCAGGAAGCTCATTTTTTTTATGAATTCGAAATACTTGGTGAAATAGGAA
This sequence comes from Chloroflexota bacterium, assembly GCA_012798185.1. GTDB lineage: Bacteria > Chloroflexota > Anaerolineae > Anaerolineales > UBA4823 > JAAZNS01. The sequence goes on from JAAZNS010000271.1 coordinate 775, forward strand.
CACCAATTGGCGGGTTGGCAATCATGGATACCATGGATCATTGTATTCATGGGAAGAATACTTTACTTTACCGCATGCCTGCCGTCGATAATGTTGTGAGGGGAACTCGAATACGCTTCCATCAAGCTGTAAGCCTCCAGATAGCCAGAGACACTTATTTTTTAGATGTTAGTTTTGCCTCATTGGATCCTGAGTTGTATCAGCAATATTGTTCAGGCTCACTGACCTTTGATGAAGTCGATCGGTTGATTCATCGTCACTGCCGGGTAAAAAAAATCTTATCGTTTTCAATTGTTTTCCCTCCAGATGGAAAATCTATCACCTATGGTGTTGCCAATTTGCCCGGGTGGAGCCATATGATTCCAGTATTTTCTGGTCATTCCCAAACCATTTCGAATTCCATCAGAACCCAGGCAGATATCCAACCAACAATTCTGCATGTGACTCATTGGAAGGCGGGCTCACAATGGATTAATTCGATTTTACAGCGTTGTGTGCCAGATTTGATCGTAGAACCCCAGGTTGGAGTAGGACAATTTCTTGGTTTACCGGTTCAGCAGGGCAAAGTATACCCCACCTTATATATCACCCGGCAGCAGTATGACAATGTATTACTTCCTGTAAACTGTCATCATTTTCTTATTTTTCGTGATCTGCGCGATACGCTGGTTTCAGCATATTATAGTTTTAAGAACAGTCACCCTATACTTTCTTCCACGAATGTAATTATGCGGAAAAATTTAGAAAGTTTGAATGAAGAAGAGGGATTGATTTACCTTATCCATAATTGGTTGGAAAGTTGTGCAGAAATTCAAAGATCCTGGATTGAATCGGGTGAATCGTTTATTCGTTTTGAGGAATTGCTGGAAAAAGATTTAGAGATCTTAGAATCAATATTGCTGGATAAATGCCATTTACCAGTTGAAAAGAACACATTTTGTCAAGTTGTTGAAGAATGTCGCTTTGAGAGGCTTAGCGGTGGACGTCAACGAGGCGAGGAAAATGTTGATCACCATTATCGAAAGGGTGTTGCCGGTGACTGGCGTTATATTTTTACTCCAAAAGTAAAGGATGCATTCAAATCTCGGTTTGAGGATATCTTAATACTTAGTGGCTATGAAAACAGCATGGATTGGTAACAAAGGTTAAAAGATTTTATGATGCAAACGATTATGACCAAAACAAAATTCCTGCCAGCAGAAATATATCCTGACGATATATATCTGGTATCTTATCCAAAATCTGGAAATACATGGCTTAGATTTTTAATTGGTAATCTTCTAACTAAAAATAAATGTGATTTTACCAATGCCCATCTTATTATGCCGGATATTCATTACAACCCCGAGCAATGCGCTTTGATCCCCCGCCCAAGATTTATTAAAAGCCACGCGCCTTATGTGCCAGAGTATTCTCATGTTGTATATTTGGTTCGTGATGGCCGTGATGTGGCAGTTTCTTATTATTATGACTCAATAAAATTTGGCAGAATCATTAGCGGGACTCCTTTTGAAGAGTTTATCACCATGTTTCATCGAGGCGAATTGGATGATTATGGCATTTGGGGTGATCATGTTCACTCCTGGTTGGATAATAAAAAGCAAGATATATTATTGGTTCGGTATGAAGACATGAAAAGGAATACATTAAGGGAATTGTCCCGGATAATCGAATTTGCAGGTATGGCATTATCCGAAGAGCAGCTTAATTCAGCGATTACTGCGTCGCAATTTTCTCGTATGCAAAAGTTAGAAAAAGAGCAGGGAGATCAATTTGAACAATTCCTCAATTCGAATCGTTCCCTTCCATTCATACGCAGCGGTAAAGTAGGGGAATCAAAGGAGTATTTTTCTCCAGAATTATCGATGGAATTCAATAAAATTCAAGGTGATGCCTTGTCCCTTCTTGGATACCTTGAAGCCTCCACGAAAATATTGGATGAAGAGGAGTCTATTGGCAGCAACCGAGATGATAAAACAGATAATTCTTCCATTCAAATATATTCTCCAAGTGTGATCCAAGATAGCGCGAAAATTCCAAAGGTGGAAACATGGTTATCTAATGATTTACAATGCGATTCGTTCGAAGCTGCATATCAAAAGATCCGTAGCCCTAAGACAAAGTTTTCTGTTCGTGATCCGAATCACTTCACCAATCATCGTCTAAAACAGCTGGGTTTCATTGTTGAAGAATATCAGATCGATATAGATAATTTTCAAAATTTTCTTAAGGCAGTCCACTATGAAGAAACATATCCCGATTTTTCCACGGGTAATCTTCCGGAAAAAGCTTTAGAACATTACTTGGCTGCTAAATTATTGCAGCTATCTCCATCCGATACTTATGTGAATGTGATGACTGCCGGAAGTCCTGCGCCAAAAATCTACTCTGATCTCTTAGGTGTCCGATCGCTGATTCATGAAGCGAGTTCAGATTCATATTTCTTAGAAAATGAAAATCAGCTTGGCAGCTCACCTGCTTTATTGCCGCTGCCTAATGGCTCAGTGGATAAACTAGCGTTACATTGCGGTTTTGAGCATTTAGAGGGGGATGAGGATATTCAATTTATCAAAAAAGTTTCACAAGTGCTTAAACCGGGTGGTAAAGCATGTATTGTCCCGCTATATTTATCTAATAATTATGGCATTATCACTGACCCTGAAGTGGCGGTACAGGAGGGAACAACTTTCGAAGATGGGGTCATGGTTTATTGCATGCGCGGCTGGAATAACCGTTTTGGACGTTTTTACGATCCAGAACATCTTTTTGAGAGAGTGTTAAAAAACATTGATGGTTTGACGTTGAAGATCATTCATATTGTAAATGCTAAGCAAGTTGACCCAACATGTTATGTTGAATATGCGATGCTGCTGGAGAAGGATAGTGAGAAAGTGAATCCATCATTGACAGAAGAATATATCAAACTGGCAGATGAGAAAGTCGCCGCCGGTGACCTCGATCGCGCAATCGATTTATTATTCGAATGCGCCGGTTTACACCCTGATGCTGCCGAGGTGTATCAATTATTGGCGATATTAATGATTCAAAAGCAAACTTATCAATCTGCTAGAACGATGCTGGAGAAAGCGATTTCGTTAAAACCGGATGATGCTCAACTTTACAACCAATTAGGAACCGTTTGTTATCTGGCAGGCGATAACGCTGCCAGTAAAGCTGCTTATGAAAAGGCATTGTCGATCGATCCGAATATGGAAGATGTAAAGGCAAACCTTTTCGAATTATCTCGAATATTACCGGTACAGAAAGATAATATCCAAATGGAAAATGAATTGAACAGCTTATTAGATCAGCTAAACAAACATATTGCGGTTTCGCGTGCCCTAACTGACAATTTGGTTTCGATGGCAAAGCGTGTGGAAAAAATGCTTGGGCACCCCGAAAAACCAGAAGAATCCCAATCCCAAGAATCTGGCGTAGACAATATGGTTAAATTTGGGAAAGGTTTTCATCAAGACGAGGGAGGTTTCCGCTGGGTGGCGGCTGAAGGGCAAATGCTGCTATCATCCCTTTCTCAATTTGATTCCATTGAGATAGATTTTGACCTCACTTGTGCCAATGCGAATTGTTACCAGCAATTTCCGTTCGAAACCCGGGTATTTGTCAGCCATGAAGAAAGAGCTTGCCTTGTGTTCGATGCTGATGAGCAAACCCGCTCGGTAAAGTTAAATATCCCAACCAATAAACAGGATGATAAGGTGATCATTATAAGCAGCCAGTCGTTTATCCCTGCTCAATTGGGAGGCGGGAGTCCGGATATGAGGGAACTTTCAGTTCAATTCAGTCATCTTAATATTTTGGCTGTTCTAAAAGAAGCCCAGGTAAACGAATCTGCCAAGGTGAAATTGAGTGCTTTGCAACAAGAGCAAGAACGCAATCGGGAAGAAGTCAATTGGTGGAAACATTTTATTTTTAAACATTTTTCTCCCGACCGGGAAACATCTGAAAAATTATTCCTAGATCGTTTCCGTATTGAATGCACGAAGCGCTGGAATTATATTTGCGATCCTTTAGGGTTCGACGCTAATAAATTCCATGAGTCTGCTTTGCTGGATATTGGCAATGGACCGTGTGGTCTTTTGAATTTTGTGCCTGGAAATATAAAAGTGGGCATTGATCCAAATAATCAGATGTATCGGGCAAATGAAATATTATATAACATTGAAAATTCTGTTCGGTATATTACCTGCCCAGCAGAAAAATTACCCTTACCTGATGCATATTTCGAATTCATTTCTTGTGTTAATGTCTTGGATCATGTCAATGACCCGCAAATTGTCTTGGATGAGATCATCAGGGTATTGAAACCAGGAGGCTTCTTTTTCTTGAGCGTCGATACCCGGCGTGAGGAAGAAACCTCTCTGGTGCATCCTCATGCATTCGATGGCGGTACATTTATCGAAATGGCAAAGCCTCTGGTTTGTTTACACTCTCGAAATGACCAGCCATGCTACGATGACAATCCGGTCAACAAACGGTTTGACGGATGGTTCCAAAAAAATTAGACATTAAGAGGAATGTATGTCATTACCGAAAATCACCATCATCACGCCTTCTTTCAATCAGGGAGAATTCCTGGAAGAGACCATCCGCAGTGTGCTCGAGCAGGATTATCCTAATCTTGAGTATTTTGTTGTCGACGGCGGCTCTAAAGATAATTCTGTCGAGATCATTAAAAAATACGAAAGGCACATCGATTGGTGGGTGAGCGAAAAAGATCGCGGACAACAGCACGCCATCAATAAAGGATTAGAAAAAGCCACCGGCGAGGTTATCAATTATATAAATTCCGATGATTTTCTATTGCCAGGTGCCTTAGAGATTGTGGCTGAGGCTTATAAAGCGCACCCTGAAGCAGGATTATTTATGGGAAACGGCGTATTAGTGGATCGACAGGGGAACAAGATCCGCACCTATTCCCGCCGGGTTGCTTTCGATTACGAAGCCTTGTTAAAGGGTTCAAATTATGTGTTGCAGCAATCGACCTTCTTTACACGAAGATCGATTCAGGAATTTGGCATGCTGGATGAAGCACTTCATTTTGCTGCCGATCTCGAATTCTTTTTACGTATTGGCAATAAATACCCTGTCGTGACTATCGATGCTGAATTGGCTGCGTTTCGCTGGTATGAGGAAATAAAAACTGCCAGCGGCGGATTTAAACAATGGGTTGCACTTTGGGATGTCATTGGCAGATACACCAAGGATTCGTTAACCCCCGGGCTGCTGGTAGAGTTTTTTAATGTACTGCAGCAAAAAAATGTTCAGGATGATTTACAGATCGATGGGCTTGCCGATTATGCCCAAAAATCCTTCTGGACTTTCTACAACAAAATGCAAAAGAAGCTCGGCACCGATGACTGCATTCCGATTATTAATCGCGGTATTCCGTTTTCTCCGAAAAAATCAACCCTGGAGAAAAAACAACAAAAAAAGCAGACTGCACCGGCAGTATTACAGCATCCGGGTTCTAAACCTATTGTCGATATTGTGCTTCCTCAGGGGCATTCATGGTTTGTGCGCGAAGGGTACGTACAGGCGTTAAAATTGGCGGGTTGTTTAGGAAAGGTGTTTTACATTCCATCATGGACACCTGAGGATGGACGCTCCCAAATATTGTATACCTATTTGGAAAACCCCCAGGCAGATGTGATGTTTTTAATGGATACGATTTGGCATGCACAACAGGTTCACAATACCCCTTCCTGGAAACAACAATGGCAGGCAGCACCAATTAAAAAGATATTGTTCTCATTCGAGTGTATGAGCAACCCGTGGTTAAAATCCAACCAGGATTGGTGGA
>JAAZNS010000272.1 GCA_012798185.1 Chloroflexota bacterium
AAAATACTAGTATTTCCAAGCGGCAAAGGCTCTACGGTTGGGTCTTATACCTTATACCGGCTAAAAGCTAATGGCGCTGCCCCGGCAGCGATTATCAACGTCCAGTGTGAACCCATCATTGCCGTTGGGTGTATCATTGCCGAAATCCCCTGTATGGATAAAATTGCGATTGAAAAAATCCCCTGCCATGCAAAGCTCAAAGTGGATGCTAATAAAGCAATCGTCGAAATCTTGGGTTAAAATTGCGGGAAATTTACTGGTTATTTGAATTGATAATGGAGACATCGTTCATGCGGAAATATCTTACTATGATTATGATGGTAGTTTTTTCTGCCGGGTGTAATTCGATTCCCTATGAAGAAGTAATCCAAACCGGGGTTGCCGGAACGCAAATGGTTTTAACCGTCTCAGCTTTGCCGACGTCAACAACCACCGTCTCTACAAAAACCACCAATACTGTTGAACCAACGCTTGAGAACACAGCTACAGTAATTATCCCTTCTGAAACACATCTGCCAACAGAAAGCAGCGTTTTATATACCTCAATCGGGCAGCAGGCAAGCTGCGGAGACAGTATGATTGCCAGTGTGCCTTTTCCCCCAGAATTCAAAAAAGATTTGTTTGAGCACCATGCTTCAGGTACTTTTCTTATGGTGAAACTTGCACTCATAAATACCACCAATCAACCAATCCAGATTTGGGATGGCGATTACACCATCAAAAGCTCCATCAATGGAATTATAAAAACATTCAAACCTCATCGGGCAGCCACTACCTATCTTTTTATTCAAAAAGGCGGCAGATTGATGCAAGATCAAGTGGAACCCTGCGTGATGAATTGGGAAACCAATCTGGCTTTCGACGTCGACCCGGCAGGTAAAGATTGGGTTTTGGTGTTCAAACCTGGATCCGAAGGCGGGAAAGCGCTTTGCGAACTTCATTTCGATCTCACAACTTCCGAGTAAAAGGATAATTTTATGGAACAAAAAGCGGGTGTTCAAATCAGCCAGAAATCTTTTTTTCAATCCGCATTAATCCTGCTGGTTTTAATCGCCGGCGCAGGTATCTTGACCCGCATTATCCCAACAGGTGCATTTGACAGAGTAACTATCGCGGGGAGAGAATTGATCGACCCGGATTCATTTCGATATACCGAGCAACCTCACTACCCTATCTGGCGCTGGATAACAGCACCCCTGGAAGTGTTATGGGGTCCTGATAGTCTGACCATCATTTCAATCATTGTATTTTTATTATTGGTCGGAGTTGCGTTTGCCATCATGGATAAAAGCGGGATTCTCAAATTTTGCCTGGTGCGGTTGGTTGAAAAATTTTCCGGGAGAAAATATTTGTTGCTATTGATAATAAGCTTCTTCTTTATGCTTCTGGGTGCATTCTTTGGAATTTTCGAAGAAGTAGTGCCGCTTGTTCCGCTTATGATTGCACTTTCCTACTCCTTAGGCTGGGACGCGCTGGTCGGATTAGGGATGAGTATCCTGGCAACCAATATGGGTTTCTCTGCAGCCATTACTAACCCATTCACGATCGGT
>JAAZNS010000273.1 GCA_012798185.1 Chloroflexota bacterium
GCCATCGCTGGATTTGGGAAGCCTTTACTGCCTTACACGAACGCCGCGCCCCCCTGGATTTCCTTACCCTGTCCACTGAACTCGACCAAAAAGGGCAATTGGAAGAAATTGGCGGACCAGCATTCCTAAGCAGTCTTGTCAGCAATGTGCCGACTTCTTTGCATGCCGAAGCCTACGGGCGGATTATCGAAGCCAACGCCATCCGCCGCCGGATGCTTGAAGCAGCCAACCAGATAGCCAAGCTGGCTTACCAGGAAGGTAAAACCGTCGAAAGCGTTCTGGATGAATCGGAAAAAGCTATCTTCGGCGTCAGCGAACGGCGTATGACCCGCGATCTGCAATCGATCAAGCAAGTGCTCAGCGATTACTATGACCGCCTGGATCAGCTGGCAAGCCGAGATGAAGAATATCAGGGGGTGCCTACCGGTTTCATCGATCTTGACCGCTTATTAATGGGCTTGCAGGCTTCCGATTTCATTCTGATCGCCGGAAGACCGGGCACAGGAAAAACAGCTTTTATGCTCTCGGCTGCCAAGAACGCTGCCCAAATTCATAAAAAACATGTCGCAATTTTTTCCATGGAAATGTCGAGCGAACAACTGGTTCAGCGTTTGCTTGCCCAAGAAACCGGCATCGACTCACTGCGCCTGCGCACTGCAAAACTTAACGAAGACGAATGGTCGCTGCTCACCCATGCCATTGAAACTTTGAGCGATTCGGTCATCTTCCTGGATGACACGCCGGGATTGACGCCTATCCAATTACGTACTAAGTGCCGCCGTTTACACCTGGAATATCACCTGGATTTGATCCTGGTAGATTACTTACAGTTAATGTCCAGCGGCGCGCGCAACGAAAATCGCGTACAGGAGGTTTCATATATCTCTCGTAACATGAAAATCCTAGCGCGCGAATTGAATGTTCCTGTATTAGCAGCTGCCCAGCTATCCCGCGCTATCGAGCAGCGCACCGATAAAGAACCCCAGTTATCTGACCTGCGCGAGAGCGGCAGCCTGGAACAGGATGCTGATGTGGTGATGTTCATCCATCGCCCGGAATTGTATGAAAAAGATACCATCAAACAAAATATCGCCCAGATCAAAGTTGCCAAACATAGGAATGGTCCGGTCGGCACCATCGAGCTTGTTTTCCGTAATAACCTGGCGAAATTCGAGAACGCTGCCACCCGTGTGGTTGACTTGACCCGCATATCTTGAAATAAACCATCAACGCAGAGAAAATTTAAAAATATGATCAACCCATTTCTTCTCCATAATAATAGGGCAATAACCATGTTGTAAAAATTTACTGCGGATGCCGCCTCTCTGCGTTTTTTTATTACGGTTAATGTTGAACTGTGATGCTCGCTTCTTTGTTTATGATTCATGACTTACTTTATCACCATGAATGAATTTCCAGGCTTCCAAGAAGTAAAAACAAATTCGATCCCAATACCAGCTTCATTTTTTAGGGATTTATTACCCGAAATAAGCGATCCCGGGGAATTAAAATTGATCCTTTATATTTTTTGGCGGCTGGAGCAAATGGAAAGCAGATTCCGATATTTTCGCCGCCAGGATTTTATTCAGGATAAACGATTCTATAAGTCCCTGGGAACCGCCCAACAATCAGCTGCTGAGGTTTTAGATACAGCCCTTCGAAATGCAGTAGAACGAGGGTGGCTGCTTAAAGCCCAGATAAAATTAAAAAAAACCGAAACGGTATATTTTCTCAATACAGCGCGCGGGAAAGCAGCAGTACAAGCCATTCAACACGGCGAATGGCGGCTGACTGGTGATGAGGATATCCCCATCACGCTCGCCACAGAATCGCCTAACATTTATCGGCTATACGAAGAACATATTGGGCCGCTCACCCCCATGCTGGCAGATACCCTGCGGCAGGCAGAGCAGGAATTTTCAACCCTGTGGATCGAGGACGCCATAAGAATAGCCGTGGAAAATAACGTTCGCAACTGGCGTTATATCGCAGCTATCCTTAAGCGCTGGAAAGACGAAGGAAAAGATGAGCGAAAAGATCGACAAGACACTGAAAAAACTCGCCGGCGATATTTTGAATGGGAAAACCCAGACCGATAATTCGGAATTCTCCGTTGACGCACATACCTTACCCGGAGATCCCAATTGCCCTATCTGCCATGGACTGGGATACATCCGGCAGGACTTGCCGGTTGGTCATCCGGAATTCGGTAAACTGCAAATTTGCACCTGCCGCCATGCCCAGATCCGCCAGCAAGTTCACGAACGCTTGTTTTCCCTCAGCCATCTTAATGAGCTAAGCCACCTATCGTTCGAAAATTTCCAAATTCGCGGTCGCATTGGCTATTTCCCTGCACAAGCCGATTCACTGGAACGCGCCTATAACCAAGCCCGCCACTTCGCCCAAACGTTGAACGGCTGGTTGTTACTGCAAGGTAAAAATGGCTGTGGTAAGACCCATTTGGCAGCAGCCATTGCCAACCAATCGGTCGGCGCAGGCGTCCCTACCCTATTCATCACCGTTCCAGACTTGTTGGATAGCCTTCGTTTCGCTTATCAAGACCCTGAAGCCTCTTTCGAAGAGCGTTTCGAAGACATCCGCAGTTCATCGCTGCTGGTACTGGATGATTTCGGCACCCAAAACGCCACGCCTTGGGCGCAGGAAAAATTATTCCAGATCTTGAATTACCGCTATATCAATCATTTGCCCCTGGTGGTGACTACCAATCTGGATTTGCGCGATATCGAACCCCGCATCCGCTCCCGCCTGGAAGACCCCGACCTGGTAACCAATGTATCCATTTTGGCACCCGATTACCGTAACCCCGCCAGTGATTTTGGCGACCACGAGTTATCTTCCTTGGCTTTATATACTGCCATGACTTTCGCCAGCTTCGATTTACGAAAATCCGAAAATATCCCCGCCGATGAACTCAAATCCCTGGAAGCAGCCTTCACTGCCGCCCAGGAGTATGCCCGCGATCCCAGCGGCTGGATTGTCTTCACCGGTCCGTATGGCTGCGGTAAAACTCATCTGGCAGCCGCTATCGGACATCACTGCCTGGATAACGGCTATGATCTGATTTTCGTCAGTGTGCCCGAATTATTAGATCACCTGCGCGCCACCTTCAGCCCCAGCAGCACTATCAGTTTAGACCGCTTGTTCGAAGAAGTGAAAACCACCCAGCTTTTGATCCTGGATGATTTGGATACAGGCTCATCCACTACCTGGTCGAAGGAAAAACTATACCAGCTGTTCAATTACCGCTATCTTTCACGTCTGCCCACCGTGATCACTACTTCAAGCGAATATGCAAAAATGGACAGCCGTTTGCTGAGCCGGATGGAAGACCGCCGATTGTGTACCATTCATGCAATTATCTGCCCGGCTTACCGCGGCCAGCCAGGCAAATCAGTAAAAGCAAAGCGCAGAGGGTATAAATAATCATCATCGCGAGGGTACCCATATGACTCCGATCTCTTCGTTTGGAAAGAAACAAGCCAGTGTGTTTTCTAGCAACGATGTGGGGACGAAGAACCACGCTGCTTTGTCATTCTGAACGCAGTGAAGAATCTTGCAAGTCATCAACGAGATTCTTCGATGTGCCTCCTCAGCACGATAGAATAAAAGGCACATCGCAATGACAAGATATATGAAAAACACCCTGGGCTTGACTTGCTCAGGGTGTTTGATATTTCAAGATAAAACAATCACTATTTCGCGTTCTCTTTTTCCAACGCGTTCATACGCTTCATCAGCCGGCTTTTTCGACGGGCGGCGTTGTTCTTGTGAATCACACCTTTTTCGGCAGCTTTATCCAGCGCGATAATTGCATTCCGCGTCGCTTGACGGGCTTCTTCCATTGTGCCATCTTCCATCGAAAGGCGGGCTTTCTTAACAAAAGTCCGCGCTTTACCGATAAAATGACGGTTTCGTAAACGCCGTTTCTCATTCTGACGATTTCGTTTTATTTGAGACTTGATATTAGCCAAAGTAATTCCTCCAACAGGGTCGTTCTAAAATCACGAAGAGTTATTTTACCTGAGGAGTTGTAATTTGTCTAGAATAAATACCGGTTTTTTCACTTATGAAGTTGAATAGATATTGATTTGTTGGTGGAGCGCCTTGCGCATTAATCACAATTTATAACTCGTTCTCTTGCAAAGGTTATCAATTTGTTCCCAGAGTTTTGACATAACAAGAAAATGATTATGATTAATAACGCTGCCAATGTGATACCTCCCCCTTTTAATGCCTGCCAAGAAGTGATCATAATACGTACATTGGCCACTGCCGTTGGTTCAACATTAATACCAACTGCCCAATCGCCCGCAATATCACTGATATTGTTTAGTACAGCTGTCGGACTGTTGGTAGATGAAGCGATTGAACAATTCCAATGATAGCCCGGACTTTCACTCCCTTGGTAATCGATAACGAAAGCATACCGGAGAGGTTGTTTTGCGCAAACGCAATATTTGCCAAACCAGAACCGGTGGGAGTAATCACCCATTACCGTCCGGTTCTAAGATTTTCACTGACAACGAAGGAAGATTTCTTTGTGAGATAATAATAAAAAACGACTATAAGAATATATCATTCCATTAACAGATTAACCAATTGATTGAAGAATTTCTCACTCATATCGCGATTCCACCCTTATATAATACTAAGACGAATATCTACACTACTCGCAACTTCCTTTGCTCATTTCACCAAGTATCTTAAGCGTTTCATTTCTTCTATTCCACGGTACAAACAAATGATCGTGATAATATGCTGACACAGCATTTACGCTGATGCGTGCCTGGGCAAGCCGGCTGGTGATCGCCGCCAAGAAACCCACCGCTGAGAGGGACGAGTGCACGGTGAGGGTAATACACGCCCATAGTGAGTCGAATGTTAAGCCGTTATCCGTTGCCTGTTGCTGCGTGACAATCACCGTAATACCCTCTTCTTCACGGAATATACATAAGGGTTCAAAAGGTAATTTGCCAAAGTCATCCCGATCAACCACACAGAAGGCATAAGCCTGGTCGTGCAAGGCAGGCTGCATTCCGGCAAGTAAGGTTTCTAGATTCGTTTCACCGCTCATGATATTGATTTTTATTTTTGAAAGTAATTCAAAGTATTGTGCTGCTTACGACAATTCTTCGTCAAAACCGGGGGTCGGCGAGCATGACCCGAGCGCCTGCCCTGAGCATAGCAAAAGATGTCAAAACCAACACTATTCTCGATTCCCAATTCTTGGATTCTTATTCTTGCCTCAAAATACCCACGGGATGAACATCTTGGTAGTTTTCATATATTCGGTATATACCTGCCCAAAATGTTCGCTATTCTCTCCTTCCTCTGTACGGGCAGTGGCGTAAAGAAATGCGCTTATAGCAAGAATTAGCCCTGTTGAAGTCAATGTAATGGATTTCAAAAATGCGCCAATTCCCAGGTAGAGTACCGAAGCATACAAAGGATGACGGATGTAGCGGTAAACTCCCGTGACAACCAGCTGCGTGGTATTCTCAAAACTTCCCACCGGTTTTCCCATGTGCCGTAATATACTAAAACCATTGACCATCAGATAAATCGAGGCGAACAAGACTATCCAGGAAAGTACTTGAAGAGGCGAAAAGGGATTTCTAAACCATTTACCCGCATTATTGAGTATCAAAAGGATAATGCCTTGAAAAGCGAAAAAACGAAAGAAGCCATGCTTTTTGGGATCGCACATCGAATCTCGAGAAATCCAAATAACCGGTATGCTAAATAAGATAAAAAGAATCGCCTTCATTTTATGATAACCCTCATGGTTAAAATAAAACATCCCGGTAACCAGGCAACCGGGATGAACGGTTTAGTCTCGCTATTAACTACAACTTAGACAGCCAGATTGACAATTTGTCCGGTGCCGTCAATAGAAGACGCCTGGTTAATCATGGAAACAAGCGCCTGCCCGGCAAGCTCTTGTTGATCCTGGGCTTGCTTCATCACCGCCACGGCGATTTGAAGCTGGATATTCTCTGAAGCCATTCCGCTTGACAGAGACGACAAAGAATCACTGAAGCCGACAGATGATATGTTCATGATTTTGTTATCGGTTATTAATGAGCAGACTTTAGTATTTTATCCTGCTTCTGCGGTTGTGGTTTTGAATTTCTTCGAATCATGGATTATAAATGGTAAATATAATAACAGACACATCACCAGTGCCATCACTTCCAACACCGGGATATACCAGGGCCAGGGAGGCAAAACATCCATCAATGAAGCTGTTTCTGGTTTGTGGGCAATAAACAGATAATTGCTGCCGATCAATTGGTTTAATATAAATATCGCCACCATATATACATTCCCCCACACTGCAATTTGCTGCAATGATTTCCAATAGGGACGGAAACCCTCCACAAGAGTCATATAGATTGCCGCCGTAACGATCAATCCATGCGAGATGAAAACCTGGAAAAATCGAAAATGAGGGAAGCCATAGATACCTGCATCGGGGGTAAGCAGCGCCTGAGTAGCGCCAGCAATACCCAAAAAATAGGAAAATTCGTAAATCGCATAATTCCTGGTAAGCAACATAATGGCACTGACAAACACCAAGATACTGCACAGATGTAAAGGCAGCATGGTCTGCACTGTCCACTGACCAGTAAAGTAGTTCCATAAATGCCAGGCTGTCTCATTTGCTAATAATATTGCAGCCACAATATAGCGGAATTTTTGACGCCCTTGGGAGGTGAATTTTTTACGAAACACAACAATCAAAACGTTGATCAATACCACAACCGCCAAAGCGATGAGATGAGCCGTACCAAATAATTCGAATGGGGCGCCCTGATAATCCTTAACAAAGTATTGAATCATGATAACCTCGACGTAAATTTAGATAGAATGATTCGTTTAACAATAGTTGTTTTTTATAAAAAAGTCAATCACGAAAATTATATTCTTATAATATGAATATCTAATATGCTATATTAAGCGAGTTTATCAATTTGAGGTTCTTTCAGATGCTGCACACCCATAACGATCTCAAATTCGGAGCTTTTCCGCCGCAGCCTGAGCAGTTACAATTAATTATCACCAATCAAGCGCTTTTCGTTATAATAAAAAGTGTGAATTACCCTATCCATGGCAAATAGTAAGCGTCCTCCAATAACGGTTCAAATTCGTCGTAGCCCGGCGGTTGATGAAAATTATGCCGGTCAATATCAATACGTGCGTATCCCCTCCCGGCGCTACGAAATCCCAACCTGGTTCGTCGCGGTGGTTATTGCATTTTTAGTAACAGCTTGCCTGATGCCTTTTCTTCTTTCTTTAGGTTATTACGCTTACTATCAGTTTAGTGAAAAAATCATCCCCGGTGTAAAGGTGGGTGATCTAGATTTGAGCAATGTCGGTGTGCGTAATGCTGCTGCTGAATTAGGCGCATATTACAACTTAAAGCGTACAATCACTGTAAGCAACGGTTTTAAAACCTGGGAGGTGACCCCGGCTCAGCTTGGTTTGAAAATCAACATAGGCGCCACCATCGATGATGCATTCAGCGTCGGTCGATACCAGGGAGTAAACGAAAATATCAACCAGATGCTCACCAGCTTTTGGGATGGTTGGCAGGTTCCGCCCGTTATTTCTTTCGACGAAGAAACTGCCCGTGCCGGGTTGGAAACGATCGCTGCAGAAGCAGGAAAGCCGGCTACAGATGCCTCGATTTCATTGCAGAATGGCGAGTGGGTTACCACCCCATCAGAAATTGGTTATGCGGTGAATATCGAAGAAACTCTGGCTGCGCTAAAGTCGAACCCATCAAAGGTAATGGCTTCTGGATATTTCCAATTGAACATTATCCCGGTTGCGCCTCAGGTAAACGACGCTTTGGCGGTGAAAGAACAAGCACAAAAATTCCTGGAGAAAAATGTCGAAATCAAAGCCTACGATCCGATAACCAACGAATTCATCACCTGGAATGTATCTAAAGAAATGCTGGGAACATGGCTGAAAGCAGAAGCTAATCCACAAGGTGTTTCAGTAGGCATAGAGCCGAATCAAGTGACTGCTTATCTCAAGAGTATGAGTGACACTTTGGGAAACGACCGTTGGCTGGATGCTGAAAAATATTCCCATGGTCTTGCGCAGGCGATCAGCCAGGGGACTCCCTATTATGTGATCATCAACCATAAACCCACCAGCTACACCATCCAAAAAGGCGATACCCTGCTGAAGATCAGCTGGAAAACGGGATTCCCAATGTGGTATCTTTTGAACGCAAATCCAAACCTGAATGCCGATACCCTGGTAGTCGGGGAAACTATTACTATCCCTTCGAAAGATGAGATGCTGCCCTTGCCAGTAATACCCAATAAACGCATTGTCTTGAATATCACCAAACAACGGATGATGATTTATGAGAACGGCGAACAAATTAAAAAATTCGTCATGAGCACAGGTATCGATAAATCTCCTACCCAGCCGGGTGTTTTTCAGGTTCAATCCCATAAAATCAACGCCTACGCTTCAGAATGGGATCTGTACATGCCAAACTTCCTGGGAATATATGAAGCCTGGCCAGGCTTTATGAACGGCATTCATGGACTGCCGATGCTCTCCAATGGCACACGTTTATGGGCAAACGTTCTGGGGAAACCTGCTTCTTATGGTTGTATCATTCTCGACTTGGATGATGCAAAATGGCTGTACAAGTGGGCAGATGACGGCGTGGTGGTCGAGATTCGTCCTTAGCTTGCCAGCATATTTTCCGGCATACGCACCACTATCACTTCACCGCGTGCTGTAATCTCTCCCCCAGCTGAGAGTGTCACCTCGAGCACTACTTTTCGCCATTTGATCTGCTTGACTATCGCTCGTAAAGTAAGCATTCCTCCAATGGGAGTTGGGCGTAAATAATCAACATGCAGCGATCCAGTAACAAACCTTACCGGGGGTTCACTGTCCATTGGTCTGCCTTCAGCGCGGTAAACCGCAGCAGCAGCAGTACCCGTAGCGTGGCAATCAATGAGCGATGCAATCAATCCGCCATAAACAAACCCTGGCAAAGCCGTGTGATATGGTTTGGGTTGGAACATACATACCCCTTCATCACCATCCCAATAACTTTTGATTTGCAGACCGTGCTCGTTTAACCGTCCACAGCCATAACAATAACTTAACGAATCAGGGTAATAATCTTGAAAAGCTTTCTCGTCCATAATCATTACCTTACTGACACTGGTATGTGCTGAGTAGTGATCAAATAATTAGTTATTATGCAAAAATCTGAGCCAATTCAATTTTCTCGAATATCTGAATGCCGAATAACTATACAATTTTTACACCAACCGTTCGTATTGATCAGAGGCTGCAAATCGACGGATTTGTTGTATGCGCCGGATGAGCATGGGGTGCGAACCAAAAGCCTCATTGATCGACCCCATCACAGTGTCGTCTTCTGCGTCGATCTGGCTGTATGCCAGTGCCATCCCTTCATGGGTTAACCCTTTTTCCCCGGCTACCAGTTTTATCAAAGCAGAAATCGCTTTTTCGGGTTTTTGGCAAGCCAGTAAACCTGCCCGGTCGGCTGAATATTCACACATCCTATTCCACCATAAAAAAGTCAGCATCAATAATGCCGATGCGGAAGAAGGGCTGGGAATACCAGCCATACCGCCGATCAACGAGTTCAGCCAGGTATGACCCAGGCGTACATGCCCCAGTTCGTGCCCAAGAATAAAACTCAGCTCGTCTTTATCCATCACGTGGAATAATCCGGAATAAAGTACCACAGCTTTTGGATCCGATAGCCCAAAAGTATAGGCGTTCAACTGGCGGGTTGGCGCCACAAATACCTCTACATCGCCAGGTTGAATGCGATTCTTACAGGTTTGGATTATGCTTACAATTTCAGGATTGCTTTCGGAAGATATCCGCTGTGCACGTTCGACCAATTGGCGGTGCGCTGAGCGGCTTGCATGGAAAGAAATCATCACAGCCATACCAACAAATACTACACTAGTGCACATTGTAGCTGTAGCGGTAAGTGCAATCACCAATAAAACCGCAACAACAGTTATTGCCAATACAAGATGTTCACCCGGATAGCGATAAGAGGTATCACCTGCCATTTACTCTTCCCTGCGAACCAACAGCCGTATACCTTCCACCGCAATTACTTTTACTCTTGCCCCCGCCGGTAAATAGTCATGATCTCCTTCCAGCTTTGCGCTCCACAATTCACCGCCTACTTGAACCATTCCATCAGGATTTAGCTGGCTCCGTGTAACACCCACCCTGCCTACTAAACCTTCCTGACCTGTGCGAATAGGAGATTTTTGAGCACGGATGGCAAAAATCATAATGATGAAGAAAACTGTGCCGGTTATGATCGAAGTACCTACCACCAGCGGTACCGATACCCTTTGAAAGGATGGTGTGCTGCTGGTATTAAACAAGACCAGCGAACCGATAATAAGCGAAGCTATACCCGCCGCGGTTAAAGCGCCATGAGTCGGTGCTTTAATATCTAAAATAAACAATACAAAAGATAATGCTAAAAAAATCATCCCAAACCAATTGACTGTAATGATGCCTAATCCATATGTGGCTAAAGCCAGGCATACGACGCCAATAAACCCTGCCACCCATCCCCCTGGGCTGGAAATTTCGATCAAGATAGCTTGCACCCCAATCGCGATCAGCAGGAATACAATATTTGGATCGGTCAGCATATGGAGAAAACGTTCGATGAAAGATTGCGGTACACGCTCAACAACAGCATCTTTGGTACGAAGTGTCTGTTCACCGCTGCGAATTTTCACTTTAAAGCCATCTAGTTTGATCAGAAGATCATCTAAAGAGTCTGCTTCGAAATCGACCAGACCAATTTTTATCGCTTCACCCACAGAGACAGCTTTTGCAGATTGAATGGTCTCTTCTGCTAAAGTAATAGCTTTCTCTCCCCGGTCTTTCGCTAGAGCACGAACTTGTGCCTTGAGAATTTCCTTCTCTTTCGCCTCCATCGTTTTGCCAAGGTCTTCGCCTTCAGCAGAAACAGGGCTGGCAGCACCTATTGCCGTTTCGGGTGCCATGGCTGCTGCATGACCTGCCAGAGTGATAACTGTTCCAGCGCTGGCTGCCATGCTTCCCCGCGGTGTGATATATACCACCACGGGAATGTAACTGGCGCGAATATCCTTGACCATCTCACTCATTAATGTTACATTGCCGCCAGGGGTGTTCAATTCGAATATCACCAAATCTGCACGGCGCTGTTCGGCAAGCCTCAATCCTCTGGAAAGGTACTCTTGCATGGCAGGCGTGATCGGTCCCTGGGCAGTAAGGACTAATACCAGCGGCGCTTCTTCCTGGGCAGCAACTGAGGCTGGCTGAAGGAAGGTAAGCATTCCCGTCAGAACCAAGATCAAATACCAAAACCGCTTAATGACAAAATTGACGCTCAAAATTGTCCTTCCAGATATGCTCGTGTGCGTTCCTGCTGAGGTGATTCAAATACCTGCCTGGCAGGACCGCTTTCGACTACTTCACCTAAATACATAAAAACCACATAATCTGCCAGCCGTTTTGCCTGGCGTAATATATGGGTGACTAATACTATTGTATATTCATTTTTTAAATCAAGCAAACGTTGTTCGATATGCTGTGCAGAAATTGGATCAAGTGCTGATGTCGGTTCATCTCCCAGTAGTAATTCCGGTTCCACTGCCAGTCCCCGTGCCAGACATAAACGCTGCTGTTGCCCAATAGAAAGGCCAGTAGCAGGTGATCGTAAGCGGTCCTTCACTTCTTCCCACAAACCAGCCTCCCTGAGGTGGTGTTCGACCGCCTGATCCAATTCCCGACCGTGTTTCATGTTATGGATACGCAGTCCATAAGCCACATTCTCGTAAATCGACATGGGCAGTGGATAGGGTCGTTGGGCTAACAATCCTGCTTTTTTTCTAATCTCAGTAACATCCACGCCCTGACCATAAATATCCTCGCCATCGATTAAAACTTTTCCAGATATCCGTGTTCCATCCGTAAGTTCCAAAAATCGGTTGATTGTTTTCAATAATGTGGTTTTACCACACCCAGAAGGTCCCATAATCACTGTAATTTGATTTTTTGGAATCTCTAGGTTAACATTTTTCAAAGCAGGTATTGCCCCATAATAAGCGTTTAGATCAATCGTTTGTACGTGAGCATCCATTCAAAGCGACTCCTAAAAACATGATTTATTCATGGGCAAACCGGCTTAAGCGGTTGGATAACCAGCGGGAACCCAGACTAATAATTAAAACTATGAAGGTCAACACCAGGGCAGCTGAATATGCCCTTTGTTGGACTTCTGGGAATGGTGTACCAAGCTGGAAAAACACAGCAAGAGGTAACGACGCAACTGGCTGCAGTAAACCGCCTGGCAGACGGTCGGTATATCCTGCAGTAAACAAAACAGAAGCTGCATCGCCAATACCCCTTCCAAACGCCAATAAAATCGCCGTTATGATGCCAGGTAAAGTTTGACGTATGACGACACGGAAAGCGGTTTCGAAACGAGTGGCGCCTAGCGCATAGGAAGCCTGTTCGAGATCTCGCGGTACCATGCGAATAACTTCATCCATGGCTCGGGTCATAATGGGCAGCTCCAACAAAGCCAGTGTGATAATCCCTCCCAGCAGAGATGCCCTCATACCCATCGACAACATCAGAATAAAGCCAAACGCACCGTAAACGATCGACGGCACTCCCCATAAGATATCCAGCGATAATCGCACCCAATCTGCAATTTTTGATTTTCGGCTGTATACGCCCACATAAAAGGCAATGGGCAAACCTAAAATCAAAGCCAGGAGGGTTCCGCCTCCTGCCAGGTAAATCGAACCAATGATAGCATTTAATATTCCGCCTTCTTTCCCAAGGTAATACCCCCCTTTGGGTGTTTGCGTCAGCATTGCCCAATTTAATGCCGGAAGCCCTTTCATGACTACAATGAATAAAATAAAACCAAGGCTGGAAGCAACCAGTAAAAAGCAGAATATCATAATCCCTTTGAAAAAATTCTCTTCAAAGCGCCTTCGTTTCATGTCCATGTTCTCCCAACAATTCGACTTAATATCAGTGTGGATAAAATATTGAATACCAAAACCACCAATAACAGAATCAATGAGGCTCCCATCAAAGCCGCATCATACAAGGGTATGGTTAACATTTCACCATAATTATTTGCTATTAATGCCGGTAATGGATAAGCTGCGTCGAAAATTGAAGTGGGCAGTTGAGGAACGTTCCCTACAACCATTAATACTGCCATCGTTTCACCCAACGCCCGTGAAGCCCCCAGCACAATGCCGGCGATAACGCCAGGTAAACATTGTCTCATCACGACAAATTTAATCGTTTCCCATTGGGTGGCGCCTACTGCCAAAGAAGCCTGCCGCAAGCCATTGGGTACTGCTTGCAGCACTTCATAAGTAATGGCAATGATAAATGGTGCCACCATTACGGCTAAAACCACACCACCTGCCATAATACCAAAACCAGTAGGATTATTCACTTTAAAAAAGGGAATATAACCCAGCCATTTATTCATGAAAGGTGCAAAGGATTTTTGTATCCAGGGTACAATTGCCAGCATGCCCCATACCCCATAAACCACTGAAGGAATGGCTGCCAATAAATCGAGCAGCGGTTTCATAATTGTACGCGTCGAAGGGCGTGCATATTCAGAAAGATAAATCGCGCTGAACAGGCACACGGGGACCGATAAAACCATTGCCACCAATGTTACCCAAACAGTTCCAGCAATAAATGGTAGAAACCCAAATTGTTTTTTAATGGGATGCCAGGTCTGACCCAGCAATAACGACCAAAGAGATTGCGACTCGAAAATTGGCTGCGTACGCAACCATAATGCTAATACCAGCAATGCAATTAGCACCACTGGCAGCAACGAGATCGATAAAAAAAGCTTATCAGTAAAACGCTCCTTACTCCCCCTGGATAACCTTAGCAAGGAGCGTTTTTTAGGAAAAGAGTTTAGTTGCTTGGCTGTTTTTAAATTGTTCATTCCCTTTCCTTAACGGATCTTGTTGAGACTTGCCTCCAATTGATCGGATGTCAACTGTATAAAACCTGCATCGCCGACAAATTTCTGACCATCAGTAAGAGTCCAAAGAATAAAAGCCTGAACCAATCCAGAAGGCTTTCCGTTAGTCACCAAATTCAAAACCCTGGCAGGCGGTGAAGGATACTTGCCTTCAGCGACCATCTGTGAGGCTTCTTCTTTAGTTTCAAGTAATTCTTCAGCTTCCACAACGCCATTGTTGTTAACATCGATTGGGACGGTGGTAGAGCCTTCAACAGGTTTATTGGACTTCGAATCATAGGCATAACCCAGGTTGTTAAACCCAATGCCAAGCGGGTCTTTAATCACGGCATCCAATAATCCAGGATCGCCATAAACACCAATACCCAGCAAATCTTCTTGCTTTTTATTACCTAAAAACTTTGCCCAGGTTTCAGCTGCGCCGCAAGAATCAGAGCGAGTGTACACATGAATCTCATCAGTGATTTCAGGCTTGCCAACCGCCTCTCCCCAGGTTTTAATTTCACCAGTGATATATATTTTAATAAGCGTCTCTTGGGTTAATCCCTTTGCGGTAAGATCAGCCAGCACAGGATTGTTGATGCTGATGGTCGGAAACACCGCATCTTTAACTACGCCAATCCAATAAGCGCCTTTGGCTTCTTCTTCCGCAGAGATATCCCGCGAAACCATGCCAATGTCTACAGCGCCAGCTAAAGCATCTGCCATACCCTTACCAGCGCCGCCTGCAGACACATCAAATTGTACCTCAGGATTGATTTTTGCGTATTCTTCTGCCCAAACAGTCATCATCGGATAAAGCGCCCATGCACCTGAAATCGTAATATTTCCTTTGAGAGGGGCATTCTCAGCAACCGGCGTTGTTTTCATTCCACAGGCAACAAGAACCATCGCCAGAACAAGCATGCTGATTATGGTAATTGAAAGTCTTGATGATTTATTCATGTGAGCCTCCGAAAAAGTTTTGTGATTTTAGTTTTTTATCTAAACATTATAATGTCTAGTCCATTAGTTATATTTTGTTTTAAAGAACTTTTATCCTCGATTTTGATTAGAGGCAAATAAAAACATTTATTGTGATTTTGGCTTCGAAGAGGGGTCGTCCAGAAAATCGCGCGCGGATTCGACGCGAGCAGACACATCAGCAAGTGAAGTATTATCCAAGATATCAGCAATGGCGTTTCTTACGTCGAGCATGATCAGTCGCAGTCCGCAAGTGCGTTCATCGGGACAACCACATGGCTCATATGCCATCTGGCTGACGCAACGGATTGGTGCCAGAGGTCCATCAAGAATTCGTATAATCTGCCCAAGCGTGATTTCATCAGCAGGACGGGCAAGGTAATATCCGCCGCCAATACCCATCTTACTGTGTAATAATCCGGCATTTTTCAGGGTTAGCAGAATTTGCTCTAAAAATTTTGCGGGTATTTTCTCCCGCTCTGCAATCTCCTTGATCTGCACTACCCCATTACCGGATTCGGGCGCCAGTATCGCCAGATCAATCATTGCACGTAAACCATATTCACCGCGTTTGGATAATCGCATAATTATTCAATAGTCTACTAATATTATAATATTTATTACACTAATAGGATACTGGAATTTAAGTAATTTGTCAAGGACAAAAAACCGCCGGATTATTATTATTTCCAAAATCAATAAAATCCGGCGGGTAACAAATTATTGGATTATTTTGTTGTTTCACATTCGTGACCAGATTTTTCTGGTTCACTCGACTGGTTGCAAGCGATCCGTCATGCAACCTTTTTATACTTTCAAAACAAGAATAGAGTGACCATTATTCTTGAATAATCGATAAGCGCCTCCTGTTTATGCACTAGTAAAATATTGGAGAACACAGTAAATCTTTTCTTGGGATAAAAGATCTTATGTGCACCTCCTTGGTGGTATAACGCTTATAAAAAACTTTGTTATTGTTCTGCATTGATCATATAAAAAGAAAAAAGACTTGTCAATATTAATATTGTAAGGGAATTTTTACGTAACAAGAATTGAGTAAATTTGTTATGGAATCCTCCTCAATTCATTGATATTTTTAGGCTTGTCATCAGCATCAAACCTGTGTAAAATTGAATAAAATTCCATGCGGGCGTCGCCAAGTGGTAAGGCATCAGCCTTCCAAGCTGACATTCGCGGGTCCGAATCCCGTCGCCCGCTCAGAAAAAAAGTGTTACAGAAATGATCAAGTGCTCCAATTTCAAGATTGTATCCCAAATTCTGGAGCACTTGATCATTTTAACCCCAAGCCCATATATATAAATTTTTAAACACGCGGGTCACCAATCACGGTACAATTATTTTCTTCCATGAATTTATATTTACGATAGAAAGAGGAGCAATATGAAACCCTTGAATCATCGCACCATTTCACTGCTTATAGCTCTGATAATCGTCGCTCTGGTCACAGGAGCGTGTGGATTATTTTTTAAGCCAACAGCCACCCCTGAATCTACCCAAGAACCCACTCCCCCCCCGGCAGCATTGCCAATCCAGGCGCCTGCTGCAATTGATGAAAATCAACCTGTACAAGTGAGCGGTGAATTTGAATATACCAACGATTTTGTCACCGAAACTTATTACGTCGAGCATGCCGTTGCCCTGGCAGATATGACCGGCTTCGTCTTACGCGATAAAGAATGGGAAGTACCCGTCGAATCACAAACGCTTGGATTTATGAAACTGGACGCTGAAAACAACCGTGCCACCTATCACATCGACCTGCCCGCTTTACCACAAGGCAATTTCAATGATGTAGATAACAATGGCAAGAAAGACCAAGGTGTGCAAATCTTTGCCGTTTCTTACTGGCCTAACCTGACAGGCGGTCCATTCTCCGAGGGCGATGACCCTTCCTTTGGCTGGCCGACTTACCTGGCATCTATTAAAACCGATACCGAAAATCAAGATGAAGTAACAGGTGGCGCTTTGATCGTTTGGGCGCCTGATGACCAGCAGCAATTTCCCACTGGCTTTGGCGAAGACCAATTGCTCTTTACCGAGGATGACCCAATAGCACCTGTTCCAGCCGGTTACACCATGATCGACATGGAAAAAGATCCCTTCCAGGTGGTGCGTAAACCCGAATTATTCATGGAACTGTTTGAGCCGACCGATATCGCTATAAAAGATTATTCTAATTTATCTTACAGTGAAGCCTTCGATAAGATGTTTGAAGTGCTTAGAAAAGAATATGCGTTCAACGGTATAAAAGGTAAAGAGCCCGATTGGGAGTCCGTTTACAAAGAACTATCGCCTTTGGTAAAACAAGCTGAAAGCGATAAAGACCCTAATGCGTTTTTCCAAGCGCTTAAAAAATTCTCTTATGCCTTCAACGACGGCCATGTCGGTTTAGACGGCGGCGATATTGGCGAACAGGATTTCCAAAAAGTGCTTGGCGGAGGTTTTGGTTTTGCCATCCGCGAACTGGATAACGGAAACGTAGTGGTCATTTATATTCTAAAAGATGGACCCGCCGATAAGGCAGGTATGGAGGTAGGGGCAACAATCTCTGAATTCAACGGCGAGCCGATCGCCGATGCCATCGGTAAAGTAGAAGCTTATTCTGCACCCTTTTCTACAGAATTCTCCCGGCGGTTCCAACAAGCCCGCTATCTATTACGGAAGGATATCGGCAGCGAAATCACCGTTACCTTTACCAATCCAAAAGGCAGCCCAAAAACCGTCACTTTAAAAGCTGTCGATGAACGCGATAGTTACTCTGTTACCTCTATTTATAGGGGTTTCGATCCCAATGCCTTACCGGTGGAATTCCGTATCCTCGATTCCGGCGTCGGGTATATCAAGATCAACTCGAATTACGATGATTTGAATCTGATCGTGCGTCTTTTTGAGCGTGCGCTGAAAACCTTCTCAGCTAACCAGGTTGTTGGCGTTATCATCGATATGCGTCAAAATTCGGGCGGCTCGCCGCTTGGATTAGCGGGCTTTCTCACCGACCAAGAAATTCCTCTTGGACAGCTGGAATACTACAGCGATAAAACCGGGAAATTCGAACCAGAAGGTCCGCGCGAAAAATTCCGCCCCAACCAGGAGCAATACAGTTTTCCTCAAATGGCTTTGATCGTCGGACAAGCCTGCGCTAGCGCCTGCGAAATCGAAGCGTACGGTTTCAGCCAGGTGCCGGGCATGATCGTCGTTGGTGAATATCCTTCAGCAGGCGTAGAAGCCGAGGTTGGGCGCGGGCAATTCCTGCTGCCGGAAGGTATGTCTTTTCAAGCTCCTACCGGGCGTTTCACGCTGCCCGATGGCAGTATCTTCCTGGAAGGCACAGGTGTTCAACCTACGGTAAAGGTGCCCATCACCGCGGAAAATGTCCTTTCTCAAGAAGATGTAATCCTTAAAACTGCTGAAAAAGCCGTACTAGAACCAGCCGGCGCAGGAATAACCCCCTCCGGCCCGCCGAAAATCGCCACCGCCGAAGAAGCAGCCCAAGCGATAGCCGGCGCCACTCAGTTCGAAGAATTAGCACGGGAACACTATACCAATGCCCAACTGGCAACCATGGACAGTGTATTTACTTACACAATTGCCCTGCAAGAATCGCAGGATCTGGCAGGGGTGTGGGGTTGGTGTGCTACTACTGGGGAAATTCTACAGGAAAACTTCAAACACATCACTTTGAAATTAATAGTCGATGGTGAAGAGGTGCCTATCGATACCCTAGCGAAAATCGAAGCCGAGAACAGCGGCCAATTCTGCCATTATTGGTATACTGTATTCTCCGAATGGCCTGCTGGTCAGCACCGCGTGCAGGCAATAGCCACTTTAGACGCCCCGATCAACGATGGCACCGCCGATTATCCTGCCGGCTCGCTGACTTTCCAGTATGATGTATACATCAAACCTTAAGGCAGGGAGTTGTAAGCAGGGAATCAACCGTTGAGAATAAGTAATCGAAAATCGAGTGGAGAGCAGAGAAACGCAAACAGAGAATAGAGGATAATGAATTGAAAATAGAGAACCGGGGAATGAATATTCTCGGTTCTTTTTGCTTCTCGGATCGCTATTCCCGATTCTATATACCCGATTCTCTCCAAGCTGCCAGATTGTCAAAGGTGAAACGATACTTTGAGGGGCTTTTCTAAAAGCAGGCTGTCACCCTGGGCGAAGCAAATGACCTTTTTATCAAATGAAAGAGATGTTTCGCTGCGCTCAACATGACAAATTCA
>JAAZNS010000274.1 GCA_012798185.1 Chloroflexota bacterium
AAAAAGCGTAATTGCCCAGTCCAACACCGAAAAACGGCAAGGCAGCATATATACGCAGTGCTGCTTCGCCATAGGCGATGCGCGCCCCAAAACCAATGTATTCAAGATAACGCTCAACACTGGTTTGGTTATTTTCCACCCAATATTTCCACATTCGGGAAAAAAACGAATTCTTCATCCCGGCATAATATATCGCACTTACCAGCACAATCACTGCTAATAAGGCTTCTATGACCCGTTTCAACCAAATGCTCCCAATAGAAAGCTGACGTTTATTTTGAGCGGGCTTCTTTACCCGAAAGAGCAATAGCGTAAGAAAAACTAATAGGATCAGATTAATCAACCCAGCTCGGGAGTAGGTAAACACAATCAAGACCAACGACCAGCCTAAAAGCAACCACTCGACTGTAATTCTTCGCCAACGCCATGTAAAGACTGAATACCCTCTTAAAACCGAAGCTAAAAGCCAGGGAAGCATAAAAAAGCAGATCTGCTCAGCAAACCAATTTGGCTCATATGTCATCCCAGAAATGCGCGTCGGAAACAATTTCCGCATAGACACCCATCGTTGCATACGGCTGAGCAGCGAGAAATAGGCATGGTTATAATGCAGCACAAATACCATTTGCGCTGTGCCCCAGGCATACGCCAGGATAAAACCCGCATAAATCCAGCGCAATGCCTGGCGCAGGTCTTCGATCGTACGCGGAGTAAGGGCTGTTGCCAGGTAAATCGCAACACCGATACCCAGGGTGACCAGAGCGCGCAGCACCCGGTCGAACACACTCACCCCTAAAGACGGCTCAATGCCTGCCAGCAGCGATAACAAAGAGCTGCCAAGCGCAGCCAGGATAAAAGGCGTTAGTGAAAGGACCGTTTTGGGAATTGGCTTCCCTAAACGGGGAATAACAACCAAAATTAATAACACGATCATCGGGTAAACCGATAAAGGTCTCACCAATGTACCGCCTCCAAACCCCTCTGGAAAATACGGAAAGCTGGTGATCGGCAAGAAAAACAAGAAAAGCCGCCACGATATTATCCCACCGTAATGGAAAAGCCCGGTAAAAATTCGTCTCATTGGTGATCTTTCATTGCTGGTAAAGCTAACCAAATGAAGCAATACAGCAATAATCCTAAACAACCTCCCACCAAGGCTGTTGTGCTCTCCAGGCGGACAGGTTTAACCGAAGCTGCTGATTCTTCTGTGCTTTCCACGGTTAGGTACATGGATAATCCCCGGGCAATATGATTCTGATCCAGCCATTCCTGGTAAGCAGTATCAGCCTGTGAAGTAAGATCTTCCAGTTGCTTCTGAGCGATGGGCAATTCGGTCTCGATGAAAATCAACGCCTGATCTACCCAAATCTGATATGCAGAGAGCGGGCTTCCTTCCGCGGGCAATTGATTCATGAGGGCATTCCCTGCATCGGATAAATCGGCTATCCGGGCTGCCCATGAAAGCAGCCGCCAATGTTCTGTGCGATCCAGAGGTTGATCAGGATCATTTTTTTGACTGGAGGTGCGCCAATTGGTGAAATTATTCCGTATTTGAGTCAGCGCAGTCATTCTAAGCGAGATCTCGACCTTTGCCCGTGTTGAAGCGATGAAATGGTCGTAGATTTGCTGTGCAATGAGCGCATTTTTGAGCGCCGATGAAATTTCCTCCAAGGCTACCGATTTCCAGGTTTGCACCAGATCTCGTGCCCGACCAGGCTGATGTTCTTCTGCCACCAGTCGCCAAATACCCACGTTACGCCAATACACCTGTACGTGTTGAGCCAATTCTTGTGAAGATACATTCTGCCAATATGCATCCTCAGCTACCAGCCGTTGTAACGTTTTCTTCAGAACATCATCCGATTTAATAATTACATCCAACTGTTCCATATTCCAATTTTTATAATCATCAGGGTTGCGGAAAATCGAATCGGCGTTATAGGAAACATGGAGGTTCGCCTCGGCGCGATAAGTAGGAGGAAGGATATAAGAAACAGCAAAACCAATCAGGCTGCCTGCTAAAAAGAAGAACAAAATCAATGGCCAGCGGTGGGCAGCACGAAGGATTTCGTTACGGAAATTCCATTGGTTATTCATATCAATCTTCTCATGATGCTCCAGGGATGGAGCGGCGCGGTTTTTGCCTACCGGCAGTTTTCTCTTTTCGAAAAAGATTCACCAGTAATGTAACCAGGAATTTAACCAACATGGCAACATAGTATACTCCGTTAAACAAGAAACAATAATCACTCGCCAGGTTTTTCCGGTAATACAAAAAATAGGATTTATGCCATTCATAAATCGAGCGATAAGGGTGTACACGTGATCCTCCCAAACCGCCAAAATGAGTAATTTGTGCCTGCGGATAATAATAGACCTGCCAGCCAGCTTTGCGGGCGCGGAAACAGAAATCAGCATCTTCCTGATAAGCAAAAAAACGCTCATCCAAGTATCCGATTTGATCGATCACCTCTTTCCGCAATAACATGCATGATCCAGCAACTCCAGCAACCGCATGCGTTTCATCTTCATCCATGTAACTCATCAGGTATTCGTTGAGCGGCTTATTTCGGGGGAACACCTTACCCAATCCAGTGAAATACCCAATAACCGCCAAAGGCCTGGATTCACCCCGCCGGCAGGGTTTTTGCATGGTACCGTCGTCATTCAACACCTTAGGGCTGCAAATGCCAATTTCAGGGTGATTTTCCATGAAATCGATCAATCGCGTTAACGCTTGCGGATGAATCAGGGTATCTGGGTTTAGCTGAAGCAAATATTTGCCCTTTGCCTCTTTCAAAGCCTGATTCATGGGAATAGTAAAACCCAGATTTTGGGAATTTATTATGACCTTTACCTCAGGGAATTCTGCCTGCAGCATTTCGATAGTGCCATCGGCTGAGTTATTATCCGCCACAATAAATTCGAAATCTCCGCTGGGCGGATTCTGCCTGATGGACAGCAAACAATTACGCAGTAAGTTTTTTGTTTTATAAGTGACAATGCAGATCGATAAAAGCAAATCATTCATAGTTGCGATAAGGCGTTATTTGAATGGGAATAAAGGCACAAGCCAGCGGCGTATTTGAATCCATATCTGGCGGAGTAGCGTTGCGGCACCGCGGTAGCGAAGTGAATAGATACCTCGCTGAATTAATGAAGGCTTTGATTCTAATTCATGAGATACGCTTAATTCGTGATAATCCTTTCCCTGCTGATTGAAAGCAATTACCGAGGCAGATTTGCTGGTATCGATTTTTTCGAACGCTCTTGTAGAAAATGCTTGATTGATCCCATCCAGGATTTTCATCAACTCCATGCTGCGCACAGCCGGATGATAGCGCTCGATCACATCTTGATAAGCCTGTTCGCCAATTTCTATTCGCAGGTCTCTTTGTTCAATCAACGTTTGCAAAGCCTTGAGCCAATCATCCGTTGTTTCCGCCAGGAACCCATTATGACTTGATTGGATGGCGTGCCGGAATGCCTCGGTTGGGCTGGCAATTGTTGGTGTTTTTACCAATCCCGCTTCTACATACTTGATTTCACTTTTAGATTGAGAAAAAGGATTATCTGCCACCAGGGGTGCCAGATTGATATCAAACCTAGCCAATAACGCAGGTAATTCGCGCCATGGTAAAAGCGGATATTGTTTAACACGGTCGGCTGAACTGCCCCATTCTTTGCCCGGATCAATTTCACCTGCCAGCCATAATTCAGTCGATGGGTACTTTTCGAGTATTTTTATCAAAACAGGTTTGATCATCGCAAAATCCCGGTTATGGGTAGGTGTACCGCTACCATAACCAATGATGATCGGTTTTCCTGAATTTTGTCTTTCTCGTTGTGCGCTTTTCGAAAGAGCCAGCATCTCTAGGCTGAAAGCATTGCGGTGCACCCACACCGGGATATTCAACTTTTCTACCTGTTGAGCTAAAAAATGAGTAGATGCCAGGGCGCCATGACAGCGCTGCAATAAGTTGCGAAACCTAAGCATATCTTCCTGGTAAAGAGACGCGCGAACAGGATCTTGAAAATCGGGGCTGTTAATCCATTGATAAGCTGTTGAATCGAACAAATAATCGTCCACATCCATGAGCGCCAAACCGCCCAAACGATCAATTGCGGTGAAAATACGATCGGTCAGGGCATCTTCAGTTACCCGGTGAAAGATGACAATATCCTGCCAATTCATATTACTGATTTTTGATTCGGTAATTAAATGAATCTGACAATCCATATCTGCAAGATGGAATTGTTCATAGAGGTGGAAGCAGCGATACCGCCTGGTATCGCCTCTTGCGCCGCTAATGATCAGCACCG
Source organism: Chloroflexota bacterium (assembly GCA_012798185.1). Lineage (GTDB taxonomy): Bacteria > Chloroflexota > Anaerolineae > Anaerolineales > UBA4823 > JAAZNS01. The sequence goes on from JAAZNS010000274.1 coordinate 4,324, forward strand.
GTAGTTTACCCCCGCGTCATCGAACTTTCTGCTAATTTCCATGATCCCCATTATAAATCACAAATATCTATGACTTTCAAAATATTAAAATTCAATCACTAATCAGCCAGCAAGGGCGAGAATTCGAATTTGAGGCGTTTACGGCTAGTCAGCACCAATAACCAACTCAAATTCGAAGCTCATTTACTAAAGCTTGAGCAATTATATATTGATAACATATCTGCCAATTGTCGATAAAAATATCTGATCATCATAATAAAAAATGGTGCAAGTTGTCTGCACCACATTCATCCATACATAATTGAGAATAATCCCCCATAAACTCTCTTTTTTATTATGAAAAACTTTTATTATTGTCGTACCGTCATCGGTAAAAAAACTTTTTCAACGTGATCCAGCTTGGCAAATTGCACCGGAATGGAAAGCGTGATATCCTCATCAGTCGAGATATCCACGGTTGAAGTGTAATAACCTAAAGGCACATTTTCCGGAAGAAAACGCAATACGAGTTTTTCACCGGTTTGCCCGGAAATTTCACGTGATTTTCCCGTGCTCCCCAAAACAAGCCAATCCGCAGTGGTAACAGCTGTCCATGTGAGATCTGGACCGGAAGAAATATCGATGGTGACCTCTCTCACAGGCTGCATGCTGTCATCAGCCAATTGAAATACGGGAGATGGCGTGGCTACTAACATTGGTCTGACATATTCATCAGCGCCGATATCGGCAATATTGTTGGCTGGCCGGGTTTCTCCATCGATATCTTTATTAATATAACTATTATATGCACGGTCTATTGCAGGCGATGAAGCCTGAATATGGTAATCATTTACTGAACCGCCAACAGCAATAAACCCTACCGATGGAACAGAGGCCATCGTGCTCAGACCATTAAAAGTCCCATGTGAGCTGCTATTTTTATTCGTATCCCGGGTGTTATTTGAAAAAATACCAGTATTGAAATTCACCGTATTAGCAGGTAATACTTCCACCGCTGTATAATTAATATGATTAGCTATTACGGAATTATTGATATTTGCAGTTGCCAGAACGCCGCTGGTGCCATTTTCTGCAATTACTGCAATCGCTTGGCCGAAATTTGATCCGCCAATAAAATTATTATTAACTATTGTGCAGTGATTGATATTGGCGGTTATTGCCTGAACAGTTATACCCGCCCCATTTATCCCCCGTGTATTTCCGGGCACACCTAATTCAACAATATTATCCCCAACGATGCTATTATTTAAATTTACTTCAATATTAGAAACCTTCCAAAAATTGGCTAAATACAGCCCTCCGCCTCCCGCATCACCCGATTCCGCCCCACCACTACCCGGTCCAGGGATGACATAATTTCTAGTGATTTCCGTCCGCTCAATCGTCGAGTTGGCAGTGTCGGTCATAACGCCACCGCCAAATGCATATCCGCCCGGTTGACCAACAACCCCTTGTGCAATATTATCGGTTATTGAAGCGCCTTCCAGCGTAAATGTCGATTGTTCAACATGAAATGCTCCACCCAAACCGCCTCCACCAACCATTCCAGTTCCGCTGCGCATTTGACCACCAATCGCTTGGTTGCCTTGTGCAATTACATTAACCAATGACACGGTTGAATGGTATTGAATTCCTACCGCGCCGCCTAAACCACCCGAAGAGTTACCTCCCTCAGCTGTGTTATTAATAAAACGCAATGAATTTCCACTTACACGGGCTTCAAATATAAAAAATGCACCACCAATCGCGACACCGCCATATCTCCCGGAAATCCCACCTTTGGCATAATTGCCTTCGAAATTCACATTTTCCAATGTAGAGGCAGCGTCATTTTTAGGAGTGATGATCGCTAAACCTCCACCCGAACCCGATACACCATATTCACTCGTATTATTAGGGACATCAATACCAATCGACCGGTTATTTTTAAAGGTAACATTGCGTAATGTTACCGATGTGTTGATCGCCCACATACCTCCGCCAAAAGCATCACTATTCAATTTCCCTTGAGCCAATCCATTCTGTATGGTGAAATTTTCCATATGTAAACTTGCAGTTGAGCTGCCTCTAACAACTGCAACACCACGATATGTATTATTACCGTCAATAATCGTCGGATTTGCTTCTGGATTAGGAGAATACCAATTACTCGTGCTGTATCCACCAAGAATATTCAAGTGTTTATCTACTAAACATACAACTGCCCTTGTAACAAGAAACGAGCACGTATCGGCGCTTGGAGTGTAAGCATAAGTACCACCAGCAACCAGGATTGTATCGCCAGATGCAGCCCGGTTGACAGCATATTGTATGGATTTACATGGAGCGCTTTCAGACCCGCAGCTGGAATTATCGGTACCATCAGGGGCAACACGTAAAGTTTTTACTGCTTCTTCCGCAGCTTTAACGGGTTTAACGCGCCATGAAAATGGCACCAATCCCAAAAATGCAATCAAAGCAACCAAAACCACCCTCATAAATTGAAACAAATAAACACTGAGAGTGTAAGTGGTATTTCTCATCTTTAAATGATCTCCAACAATAAATCCTCTTCAATCATCATTGGTTCTCACTCTGCCTGTTAATCGTGCTTTTAGATTTTCTAAGTACTTTTAAACAAAACGAACCTGATAGAAAATCCAGGCTCGTCGAAGAAATTAAAATACATTTAATAATATTTCGGCAGCCTGGCAGCCATTACCGTTTAAAACAGTGTTAGACCCATAGCTTTGCGCCCCCGGTTTTCACCGGGTTTGCCTTTATCATTGATTGAATTATAGCAAATATAGATAATTAGTCAATATAATAAGCGGTATTTCTCCAATCAGCAAACAATACTGTAAACCTCATTTTTTCATTTTCTGTTGTATTACCATTCCTCGACGATACGAAATTTTCCAAAAAAAGCTTAACATAGGCAATGCTAATAAGCAATGAAAGATATATAAAGGTCAAGTTAAGGATACTTTAAATGTTATTCTTGCCGCAAGTCTATCGAAAATACACCTAATAGTTTTCCTTTATTTTTTTTACATGTCATCTCTGTACCTTCGTCTTTACTGCTTACGGCTAATTTCAATGTATTGGGTGTATCGAAATTTATTAGACGTGGGTTCACCGATAGAGTTTCATCGATTTCACCTTCAACAGGAAACTCTCCCACCTTAACCCCATCGAGAAATATTTTTAAAACTTGTGGACAACTGACATATATATTTAACCGTAGCTCAATATCATTGTTTAAATCGATACTTTCTGCGTCGATTTTAAACATGATACGTCCAAAATCTCCGGTCGCCCAGCGAATTTCTCGATTACCACCAACTCGTTCGATATCCGAAAAGTGGATAAAAATTACATTTTCACTTTCTGGTGTAATTTTTTCATTAACCATAAACTTTGGCAATTTTTTTAATAAATTATTTTGGTATTTTTCTTTTAATTGTCCTGGATTGGCAATAAATTGAGGATAGCGCCAGTCGAAAATATATTGGTTATGCTCGTCGACGCTGGGTGTACTATTCCAGAGACTCGTGTTTTCATTATATAAACCCTGAATTGTGTGCATGAAAATTCCGGTGACACTTAAAGCAGTAAAAACAACCATCATCCCTTTGAAAGCAAAATTACCAAAGTTCTTTTGGACAGCACTAAATACAATAACCGAGAGTAAAAGCCATCCAGGGAGAGATTCGGTTAGTAACCGTGGGCCGTAACTATATCCTCCCCACCATCTTGTATAGGAAGAAACCAATATCACAAGTGCACAAATCCAAAATAATGACAACCATACCAATGGTAATTTTAGAAAATCCTTCCATCCAATGATGATTCCCACTATGACTAATATTAGATATGGGTGAAAAACAAATAATCCTCGTGACGGGCTGAATAATACCCCAAATAGTCGATAAAAATAAGAATCTAGATAGAAATTAAAATCCTGTGAATAATACGGGATAATCCATTGATGAAATTCATAATAGCTTAATAAAAGGTAACCAATAAATGGAATAATCATAGAAATGCCCAACTTTAGTGTAAATTTCCACCCTTTATGCATAAGGCTATAAATAAATACTGCACCGATAAATACAACAATCGTTGGACGGGTTATGAATGAAAACCACAACAATATTCCTGCTACATAAGGATTGAGTTGCTTTTGCTTAAAGTAATCTCTTGATAATAACAGCATTACCCATAAAACAATCACTGTCGATATATTGATATTCCAAAATGCAGTGCTCATGGTACTGGCAATTGAGCTGCCAAATATAAATGTAGTAGTAAAAATTATCGAGAAAGCAGGATTCAAAAAACAACGACAAATCTGATATACAAATAGAGTGGCAATAACCATCGTGAGGGCAGATAACGTATTTTCTAAAGCAACATGATCCTCAAAATCACTCATATCTTTTCCACGTAAGTTTTCCACCCAAACAAATGGTATTGCCACAAATGAAGAGCCTAATGGAAAGAAATAATAATAATGCCCATCTACTTTTGTAAATTGATACCAAGTACGATATGGAGGATCTCCTTTACTCATATATGAGTCTAATTTAATGGTTCTTTGATCCAAAATTACCTGACTGGTCAATAATGATCCAAATGAATCACCCATATATGCCACCGGAGAGTTCTTCGCAACTAAAAAAGCACCTATGCAAAGCAAAACAAGAATGAGGGGCGTATGTTTATTAAGTAAATCTTCCATAATACCTCCCCTAAAATTACTTATCAGACACTAATCGGGGTTAATTATTGTATATCAATCTGGTGAAGTAAACTATCTAACCGCTGATCAAAATGCCTTTTATCATATTGCGCGCTGGCAAGAACTGCTGCTTGTGATAAACGTTGCCGAAATACATCATCCCTTATTAACCGCAGAGTCTGGTCTTGTAATCCATCCAACGTATCCCATAAAAGCCCATTATGTTCATGCCTGACAATTTCCGGCTGCCCGCCTTTTCGTATCACTACCGGGACACAACCAGCTGCCATCGCCTCGACGGTGGTGATGCCAAAATGCTCAAACTTATCGGGTTCTTTTTTTTCATCTTCGCCAAAACCGCTGGCATGCCAATAAATTGCACTGTGACTATATAAATCCAACAATTCCTGATAGGGCATATTGGTATGCACGTAAATGGGGTAACCCTGTGCTGCCCGAGTGACTTCTTCTAAATAAATTGCGTGTTCCATCCCCGGCGTTGTGCTCCCCGCCAGATGCAGCTCCCAGCCGGTTAAACCATCATTGACCATGCGCTTGAACGCCTTAATCATCTCCAGGTGCTTTTTATTATGCGATCCAGCAAAAAACCGCCCTACATTCAATATGTAGTGTTGCTTTTCAGCAGGATGATAATTTTCCACTTCAACTGCCGGATACAAAACCCGGCTTTCGCGACCCCAATATTTGCGAATCCAGCCGCGGGTATATTCTGAATTTGCCAGGATAAGATCATAGCTATCAACATAATCCAGAATAGTCGTCCCCAAAGGGTAATACTGTAAGCGAATTCCCATCCCTCTAAATAGTTTTTCAAACAGCCATTGATAAATGCGGTATTGGGGAATATTCGAAGTATATCGGGAAATTTCCATCTTTGGTTTACCATCCAAGGCAGCCTCCCCCTCTGCCAGAATGGTTAGTTTCGAATTCTCGCCAGGCAAACTTCCGGGTACAATAATCTGACATCGCACAGGATTGTTCACGCCATCAAATTTTAATGTTTCAATTGGATGGTTGTTCAACAAAATAGTTGCGCCGCAAACCCCGCGCTGCTGAGAACTTAGGTCGAATTCAACCTGGTAATCTCTCGAACTGGCAGGGAGATTAATGGATATCACCCGGTCGGCAGCCCAGCGGAATGTATCCCGGTCATAATGAAAAGCGTGAAATCCCGCCATGATTGCCGGAAGCTTGAACCATTTGCGGGCATACAGCTTTATCTTACGTTTGAAAGCAATCCCGCGGTTGAGTTTGAGCGGGAAATAGACCAATGTCATTCCCTTTTTTGCAAAACAAGGAAAAAAATCCATATAGGAGGCATTAATAAACAAATCATATTCTGCCGAAACGGGCGCCATCTCGATGGAATGCCGGTCGGGAATGGTCACAAACTCTACGCGAGCCAAATCCAGATTTAAACGCTCTTCTGCCAACGATTTTTGCACCGGGTTATGGGTAATAACCTCTACATGATGATCTTGGCTGAGCTTCTCGGCGATTGCCAGGCTGTGTTTTTCACCGCCGCCCAGGGTGGCTAACCAGCGGTTGTAAATACCAACACGCATCAATCACCCTCCGCGAACCAAGTTTGCAGTTGGTTTGGTGAAATCCGCTTGCAGCGCATGATTTTGTGTCGTTTTTTTAACAGGGATGGCAGCCAGCATAGCAAGGATAGTATGACCCGTAAATGTGTGCATAATTGCCGGGCATAGGCGCGCCACGAAGGCTGAAATGTGAGTAATTTTTTCAATACCTGAAATCCTTCACAGGCAACCTTTAACCCATACCCTCCCCACACCCGAGCTGCGTGAACGATAGTGCCGTTTTTAAACACCATTGCCAGCCGGTTGCGTTCTGTCAGGTATATAAAATTGGGCGACCACTCTTTAGTCGTGCCACAATGAATATGGCGCACTTTGGCGGGGGAGGCATATAACACTTTCCAGCCATAAAGCCGGGCACGCCAGGAAAGGTCAGTATCTTCATAATACATAAAAAAATCATCATCCAAAGAGCCAACTTCCGCCAGCATTGCGCGTCGCAGCAGCAAGGCTGCCCCGCAGCCGGCAAATACTTCCTCCACAGCGCCATATTGCCCGCTATCGACCTCGAAGAATAATTCATTATTCTTCACATAAGTTCCCCGGTCCCGCCCTGCACCGCTTCGAAAAACGATTGATCCTGCATTTTGTTCTAGTACATGAGCGTATTGGCGGGCAGTTGCGGGTAATGTTAGATGATATGTTTCGATATTTTTTCCCTGCACTTGCCAATCTGCAATCAAGTTTCCTTGAAGGCGTATTTCTATATGTATTGACGAACCCGTATCCCTCCCTGCAGATAAATCAAGTTGAACTTCCCATGCCTCGTTGCCAGGGGGAACAGACAGACCAAGGCGGGCTTGCTTTCCCATCCAGCGGAATCGTCCACAAGCGGGATGGGTCTCCCACCCGTAAAATCCATCTAGGTATTGTATTACGCCATGGGGTAGCCCGCTATTCACATCGAAAAACTGGACACCCAATTGACGGGGGTCATTCTGCGGTGTGAAAGTTTCAGTAGTAAGTTCCAATTCGATTTCATCATAGAACATCTGCAGATGAGAGGTCACCATACCTGCTTCAGGATGGTCAAGCGCTGTTTGCACCAGATTAATTAACCAGTCATCTGACGGAGCAGTATCATTATTTAAAAGCACCACGAAATCGCTGTTTGTTGCCCAGATAGCGGCATTATTTCCTCGAGAGAACCCCAGGTTTCTGCCATTTTCAATGATTTTCACCCAGGGATATTTTTCTTTCAATAAAGATAACGAATCATCGCTTGAGCCGTTATCAGCTACGATGACTTCAAAACGATCTTGTGCATATGTTTGATGGTGCAAAGCATCCAAGCACACTGGCAAATATTTTGCTCCGTTGTAATTTAAAATAATGACTGAAACCAGGGGTGTTTCCAAAGGATTATTTCATCCTGAATAATCGTTTTATGCGATAATAAACGCGTAAGGGTAATGAATTACGATAACGTTCGATCTGCCGGTAAGCATCGTCGATTACAGCATCTTTATCATGAATAACCTGTTCCAAAAATGCGTCCTTATCGCGGATGACTTGCTGTAAAAAGGCATCTTTGTCACGGCTAATTCTTTCGATGTCAGTCATGTAATGCCCTTTATCCGCTGCCTGTGAAGGGGCAAGACAAAAAGATACCAACGGCTCAGCCACTTTATCCCAATGGAGTAAACTACCAACACGCTCGAAACCAGAAGCAAAGGCAGCTTTTCCGCCGGCTGCTAGAATATTATCAATCGCTTTTACCAATGCCTGTACATCGCCGGCAGGGACGGTCAAACCCAGGTTTTTCCTCTCTACCCACTCCGAAATGGCATCGCCTTCGGTAACGATAATCGGCAGTTTAGCCCAAATCGAATCGAGCAGGCGGGTGCGAAAGGCAAAGCGTGTTTCGATGTGGTTGGGATGAGTCATTACCGACAAATCAGCATCAACCAGGTAATTCTCCCGTTCCTGGTAAGGCACCCAATTGCCAAAAAATACTGCCTTCTCCAATACACCCAATTGTTCCGCTAATTCCATGGCTTGCTGCGGCATGGTCATATGCTCGTTGACGATAGGATTGGGATGGCGGGTACCCATGAAATAACATTTGAGCCTGGGGTGATCTTCAGCAAGCTGTGCCACAGCGCGGATCAGAGTGAGCGGATCGAGCCAATTCCATAGTCCGCCCGACCAAAGGATCAGCTGATCATCTTCAGCTATTCCTGGATGTACACCCTTGAGAGCATGCTTCTGCTGGCGAGGCGGCATATTCGGAATACCATAAGGTACCACAGTGATCAATTTTTGCAACGAAGCATCCTGCTGGTAAGTGTGAGGATTAATGCGGTTTACCGCGTGCAACCAGCCTAACCAATAATCACGCTGGCGTTCGCTTGCGCAAAAGAAAAAATCGCCAGCTCGTAATAATTCAGATTGGACGCGCAGGTATTCACAATATGCTGGCAGCCATTCGGTGAAATCATCCTGCGCATGTGAAACCAGGGTTTCGAATAAATGCGGAACATAAAGATCCACAGCAAACGGGATGTGCAAATCCAGCAAATACGGATGAAAATGCAGAACATAACCGTGCAAAATGATGACGTCAACACCTTCTGCAAATGGACGTAAATCCGATTTTTGCCGGTCATAAGGGATAACCTTAAACTCTTCTGAAACCAGGTCAGTTTCATTAGGCACGAGCAAGCTTACCTTACAATGCCTGGCAAGAACTCTCGCCAATTCCCAATAGCGTATTCCAACACCCCCCATATTGCTGCTGACAAAATCCTCGCAAATGATCAATATATTCTTCATGAATTTGCCTGTCGTGATTGGTTTCGATTAGTTTTAGAATAATTCCCAAAATATTCTCTAATATGTTTGAGGCGCTCGCTGGGTTTTTCTTCACCGCGACGGCGGAAAGTTGGTTGGCGGATTGCATACGAGAGATTTCGATTGTAGTATGGATCGCCTCTTTCAATTATCTCTTGGAATTGAATAAATCCGGTATTGATATCCTCAACCGGGATATACCGGGAACGAGTGCGCCCCTCATGATGGATCAGGCAGGCAAAAGGATTATATACTACCCGGTACCCTCGTCGAATCGCTTCCAGACAAATTGCCACATCGCTGAAAACCAGCTGGTATTTTTCATCGAAACCGCCAATTTCATTGTACACATCACGGCGCATTGCCATACAGGCGCCTGTTACTGCCGAATAATTCCGGTACCAGCCAGGAGTTCCAAAAATACCGGTAAAGTTTTCTAGCAAATGGTTGAACACATGGCTGGCATGCCCTTCCATTCCAAGAATTATGCCGGCATGTTGAATTCTACCATCGGGGTATAAGAGTTTTGCACCTACAATCCCCACCCCTGGAAGTATTGCCCAGCGCACTAATTCGGTCAGCCAATCGGGGTTGATAACCTGGATATCATTGTTTAAAAATAACAATATCTCCCCTCGTGCTTGACTAGCCCCAATATTTAATGATTTAGAAAAATTAAACCTGCCTTGGTAGCGAAGGATATGAATATTGGTAAATTCACCCAGCGTTTCAAAATATTGATGAGTCGCGGCAAGTTGGCTTTCATTATCCACAATAACAATTTCATATTGAGGGTATTCGGTTAATTGATGGATCGAATCGATTGCTCGTCTTAAATAGGGCAGACAATCTTTCGTGGGAATGATGATCGAGACCAGGGGTTGGTCTGTTTTCCAGGTCAGATGAACTAACCCCTGAGAAGTTAATCGAACCTCAACATCGGAAAATCCCTGTAATTCAAGATGTTTTTTAATTGCTGGTAAATAATTGCCATTTTCCACCCGAGTCTCTCCTTCGCCAGTTTCATCTAAAAAGTGAAACAATATCTCTGCAATGTGGCATACCTTGCGGGATTTGCTAGCACAGCGAAGGATCAAACCCATATATGACGTTTCTTGATCACTTGCAGCCAATGATTTTTTTAAAAGTTCAATACGAATCATTGCGCTTTTTAAGTAATTGGTGGAATATAAAAGCTCCGGGGACCAATCCGGTTTAAAAAACGGGCTGTGCCGCTTATTCTTTTCAAAAGAAAAACGATCCTCATCGGTATAGAACAAATCGATTTCACTATTAACATGAAGCGTGTGTGCCATGCGGAAAAACAAAATGGGGGAAAGGGTATCACCCGCGTTTAGGCAAAATAAAAAATCACCTTCCTCGATATTTATTTCTTTCAAAATCATACTTAGCGCTTTTGCAGGGTAATCGGCGATACCTGCTTTTAAAAAAATATCCTTCTCGGATAGATTTTTCAAGAGGTGTATGCGGGGATCGCGATCGACTATTGACTGGAGGTGAGGATCGATGTTGCTTGGTGGAATTAAACAGTATGCTTGCCAATGCGGATAGATTTGAGCAGCAAGGGATTTCAGGGAAAGTTCGATATATGCAGTGCTTGCCCGATATCCATCTAACAAGCAGCAGAAACCAATTTCATGTGGAAATTCAAGCACACGGCTTTTATAGATTTCGATTTCAGCCGCAACGGGCTCGTTTTCACGTATCCAATTTTGGTAACCATACCACCCCAGGCGATCTTGAACAGCGATGAAACGTTTCTGAAGATAAGTCTTGAATTTCCAGAGTATCCCCTTGATATTTAACGAAAACGATGGATTTACCGTTCGTGTTGCCATTCACCCTGCAGCGTAATCAATCCATATTTCTCGAAAATTCCCCGGTTTTCGTTATCGATTTGAATGGGGTACAGCCGGTCATGGTAATCATAGATTTCTGTATCATCGTTTTTTACCGCTGCCACCGAAATATAATACTTCCCTGGCAGAAATGGCAAATGAGGCACAGTATATATCATTTTCCCTGAACCGCTGATCTTCCCCAGATTCATCCCCGAAAATGCTGTGTTAGGTCCGGTAAGGTGCAATCCGTCCTGCCGGTGGATGGCAATACCAAAAACTGGGGAGTCAACTGTTTCGTGCGCCAGGTAATTCATCTCCAAGATAAGCGATTGACCTGTATAGAAGATATGCTGGGGTTGTTTCAATTCATCATATATGCGCACTTGAGTTATCTCGATTTTCTTGGAACCCCATCGCCGGTCGACTGTCTCTACCTGCTCTTCCATTAGGCGGCGATTTTCCTTATCTCTCACCGATTGTAAGTAACGATCGACCACAATATCAACAGACCCGACATCCATTAATTTACCCTGGTCGAGCCAGGCTGCTCTCTGGCAAATTTGCTTGACCAAACTCATATTGTGGGATACCAATAAGATAGTCACCCCTTTTTGACGAAAGGCTTCGATTCTTTCTGAACTTTTTCGCTGGAAGGCATCATCCCCCACCGAAAGGATTTCATCCACGATCAAAATATCGGCATCAACATCAGTAGCCACAGCAAAACCCAGCCTCGCCCACATCCCTGAAGAATAGGTGCGCATGGGTGCATCGATGAAATCCCACAATTCCGCAAAGTCCACAATATCTTTGAATTTTTTCGCCATTTCCTGGTGGGTAAAACCCAGCATAGCACCATTCAAATAAACATTTTCTCTGCCGGTCAATTCGGCGTGGAAACCAGCGCCTGTTTCCAGCAATGGAGCGACTTTTCCAGCAACCTGAACACGCCCGCTGCTGGGCTGCAATACACGGGCTACCAGTTTCAATAATGTGCTTTTTCCAGCCCCGTTCTGCCCGATCAAACCAAAAACCTCACCTCGCCTCACGCCGAAATTCACATCACTTAAAGCCAAAAAGGTTTTATGTTTTACCCTGCCTTGAAGGAGGCGAATAATGTACTCCTTGAATGTGCCGATTCGTTCGCTCGGCACACGGTAACGAACCGAGGCATTCTCCAGGCGGATGATATCCTTCGATGAAATCGAATAATGAGGCGGTGTTTCAGATTCGGTAAGCAAATTCATCTGCCTTTTTCGTAAAAACAAACCAGCCAACTATAAGAAAAACTAATGCAACCCCGGTGGGAATTAAAAATTCGCTGGGAGAAGGCACCCGCCCATAATAAACCGAAACCCTATACAGCTTAACAAAATAATGAACCGGATTAAACGTGGTGATAAGAAACCTGATAGTTTCAGGCAGGATTTCTTCGGGATAAATGATGGGGGTTAAATACATCCAGGCAGTGAGTACGATCTGATACATCTCGGAAACATCGGGAAAAAAAACTGCGAGCGTGGAAAGCATCAACCCAACCCCCAATGAAAAGCAAGCCAACAATAAAATTGGCAAAGGCATCCACAATAAATTTAAACTCAGCGGTACACCTGTGACGATTAGGATCAATAACAGGGGAATAGTCGAAAGGGCAATGTTTACCAACCCCGTGCCTGTTGCTGCTAAAGCAAAAGAGGTTCGCGGTAAATAAATGCGGTGCAGAATCCCTCCACCCCATACAAGGTTAACCATAGCAGCCGTAGTGACCTGAGAGAAAAATGTCCAGGCTAATAATCCGCTGAGAACATAGGATGGATAGCTTTTAATTTCGCCAAAACGGAAGATTTGAGAAAATGCCAGAGTAAGCACTACCATCATTCCGAGCGGGTTTAACAAAGTCCAGGCAATCCCCAGTACAGACCGTTTATACCGGATTAAAACATCCCGGCGCACCAGTTGGGCAATCAAATAGCGGTAATGAAAAATCTGACGCAGCTCTTCGATTGCCGGATGTCCTCGTTTGGCGCTGTCATATATTATTGGAGATTGGCTGGTATCGAAAACCATCGAATCCATGAATAATCAAGGTTCCAGTTCTAGCCTTAAGACTTCTTTCCAAGGCGGCATGCGCAGGGAAAAAGCTTGTTCGAATTTATCGCAATTCAAGGCTGAATTTACCGGCCTGCGCGCTGGTAAGGGAAATTCGGTAGAACTTGCCGGCTGAATTTCAGTTACAATTTGTTCTTCCCTTTTTGGATCAAATTCAAGAATAGCTTGCGCAAATTCGTATCGGGAAGCTGCTCCGTCGCCTGCTAGATGATATATTCCTTGCCGTGATTCCAACCATTTAATCCCGGCTTGTTTCACCATTCCCAACGCCGTCGCTGTTATCTCCGCCAATATCCGAGCAGAAGTTGGACTGCCTGTTTGATCATTGACCATACGCATCTTTGATTGTTTGCGCGCTAACTGTAATACTTTCAAAACGAAATTTTCACGCCGCAAACTATACAACCAGCTGGTACGTATAATGAGGTAATTATTACCAAATTCTTGAATTGCCTGCTCGCCGATAAGCTTGCTTTTGCCATAAGCATTAAGTGGATTCACCATATCTGTTTCGATATAAGGCGCGCCTTTATCACCATCGAAAACATAATCTGTAGAAAAATGAATAAACGGAATATTCATTTTAGTTGCGGTTTTTGCTAATACTTCGCAGGCTGTTCCATTAATTGCATTTGCCAGATCAGTCTCTTGCTCGGCTTTATCGACATTTGTATACGCGACGGCATTAACGAGCACATCCGGCTTAAGGGATAGGATTTGTGGCGCTAATTGAATGGAATTAGAAAAATCGATTTCTGGATAATCGAGAGCGGTTATCTCGCCTAGAGGAGATAACGTACGCTGCAACTCATATCCAAGTTGTCCAATCTTACCCAGCAGGAGAATTTTCCACATGTTGTTTTTCTGCCAAAAAATCGATGATATCGTTTAAAGTCTCGTTCAAGTTATGTTTGGGTTCCCAACCAGTATATTGGTTGATTCTATCAGTGTTAGGCACTCTTCTTGCCAAGTCTTCAAAACCAACAGCATAGGCTTTTTCATAAGGGATATTTACGATCTTTCTATCATTATCACCCAGAGGGAATTTAGGCAATTGTCCTTTCGACCGTTTTTCTTCCACCAATTCGAGCACCAACTCCGCCAATCTCTGAATACTCACTTCTTCGGTTGCCCCGACGTTGAAGACTTTACCAACCGCCTCGCGGCAATTAGCCAGCGCAATAATTGCCTGCACCGCATCGCTGACATGCAAAAAACAGCGGCTTTGTTTACCGTCGCCATATACAGTCAGCGGTTCATTGCGCAATGCCTGCTGGACAAATCGGGGGATGACCATCCCATATTGACCCGTCTGACGGGCACCGACGGTATTAAACAAACGAAAAATAACCACCGGTAACCCTTTTTCGTGATGATAAGCCAAAGCCAAAAATTCATCTACCATCTTTGAAGCTGCATAAGCCCAGCGGTTTCGGCTGGTTGGCCCAATAACCACATCATCATCTTCCTGAAAAGGCACCCGGTTTCCCTTTCCGTATACTTCCGAAGTTGAAGCAATCAATACCTTCGCTCGATAGCGCATAGCAGCTTTCAATACCGCCTCGGTTCCCATGATGTTGGTCTTTATGGTATGAACCGGTTTCTCCACAATCAACATTACACCCACAGCCGCTGCCAGGTGAAATATGATGTCGCATTCACTTGCTAAGCGGTCCATCACGATCTCATTATTGATTGTATCAATGGTAAAGCGAAAATGGGGGTAGTGAACGAGATGCTCGATATTTTCGAATTTACCGGTAGATAGATCATCGATAATGGTCACCGGATATCCTGATTGAAGTAAAGTTTCTGCCAGATGGGAACCAATAAAGCCAGCACCTCCAGTTATCAGTACACGTTGATGCAAATCAATCATGATTTCTAACCTTCCATATACGATAAAAACGGCAGTTGAAAAAGATCTTCTTTAAAAGTAATGGTAAATATTTGTTTCGGCATTAATATCCCAGCTGGTTCTTTTCATTTACTAGCTGCAGTAAATATTCACCATATTGATTGTGCTGCATTTCAGCGGCAAACCGCTGTAAATCATTTTGATCGATATACCCCAGCTGATAAGCAATTTCTTCCGGGCAAGCGATCATCATACCCTGCCGCTCTTCCACTGCCTGTACAAAATTCGCTGCCTGCAATAAAGACTCATGTGTTCCAGCATCCAGCCAGGCAACCCCGCGGCTCATCACATCCACTCGCAGTTCGCCGCGTTCCAGGTAAATGCGATTCAAATCAGTTATTTCCAATTCGCCGCGAGCAGAGGGTTTAAGCCCCCGGGCGAATTCTATAACCTGCTGATCGTAAAAATATAAACCGGGAACGGCATATTTTGAACGCGGCTTGAGCGGTTTTTCTTCAATGCTTAACGCCCGTCCTTCTTGGTCGAATTCCACTACACCATAACGCTGAGGATCACGAACAGGGTAAGCAAAAATCAATGCACCTTTTTTTAATTTCGCTGCCTCCTGTAAGCGTGAAGCCAACCCCTGCCCAAAGAAAATATTATCTCCTAAGATTAAACATACAGGATCATGACCAATGAAACCGGGATTGACTAAAAAAGCATCCGCTAATCCACGCGGTTCGGTTTGTTCTGTATATGAGAAATTCAAACCCCATTGGTGCCCATCCTTCAGCAATCCCTGAAAAGAGGGCAATGCCTCGGGGGAGCTGATCACTAAAATATCACGAATGCCAGCCAGCATGAGCATCGAGAGAGGATAATAGATCATTGGTTTATCATATACCGGGAGCAATTGTTTGCTTATACTGATTGTTAGAGGGAATAACCGGCTGCCCCGCCCTCCTGCTAAAATAATCCCTTTCATCCCGCTTCTCCTCTTTGTTGGTAGTTCCTTTCCAACCACTGTTGATATCCCTGCTGTTTTTGGATTGCCTGCACCCATTGCGGATGGGATAAATACCATTCCACAGTAAGATGCAAACCGGTCTCCAGCGTTTGACGAGGCTGCCAGCCTAGGTCCTGTTGAATTTTGCGAGTATCCATGGCGTAGCGCCGGTCATGACCCGGACGGTCGACAACATGTGTTACCAATTGGTTGTGAGGAACATAGGGCGATTCGGGGAAAATAGTATCTAAAATACTGCAAAGAGTATTTACTATTAAAATATTTGTAGGCTGGTTATTGCCGCCAATATTATAGCTTTCTCCCAGACGCCCACGGCAAAGGACTGCATAGATCGCCTCACAATGGTCTTCCACAAATAACCAGTCGCGGATTT
>JAAZNS010000275.1 GCA_012798185.1 Chloroflexota bacterium
ATAATGAGTGGCAAGCAGGAAATTATCTGCCAGGACGATTTGCATCGGTAGGTTGGCAGTAAAGCCGTATTCGGCATGCTGAAGGACGAAGCGGGCGCTGGGCTTGGGTTTTAGCAAACATTGCTCGACCAGGGTGCGCACCGAAACGCCTTCCCACTCAGTATCGAATTTGCTCCAGCGGGTGACACAGTGAATATCCATCAATAATTTCGTGCGCGGCAGCTGGTTGAATTCATCCCATGTCCAGCGCTGGTTCTGCTCAACTTCTCCCCAAACGCGGAAATCCCAGGTGGCGGGGTTGAATTTGGGCACCGGACCATAATGTAAAACGGGAAACTTTTGGGTTAACGCCTGCCCGGGCGGCAGGCGTCCCTCGCTGCGCATCGCGGATTCTTCATCCTTACGGCTAAAATAATAATTCATATGATCTATCTCGATATTATAGGGAGAACTTATCGCCTGGCTTTAACACGTGCACGGTTGCACCCGTTTCTTTGGTAACCTGGCTGCTCCAAGAATCGGCGTCCTGGCTGATCAGCTCGAAGGTATTGTAATGGATGGGAATAACATGCTTTGGGGTGAGAAATTTCACTGCCCGCAGTGCGTCGAAGGGATCCATGGTGAAATTATCCCCAATTGGAAGGGCAGCCAAATCGATACCTTCTTCACCAATCAGGCGCATATCGCCAAATAAACCCGTATCGCCAGCCAGGTAGATTTTCTTCCCGTCATTGGTGGTAATTAGAAAACCAACAGGATTGCCGCCGCAGGAGCCATCCGGTAAACCAGAACCATGCAGCGCCAGGGTGAATTTGAGATAACCGAAGGGGTGTTTATGTCCGCCGCCGATGTGCTGTGAATGGGTTTTCACACCTTGTTTTGCCAGCCAGCCGCAAATTTCATGGTTGCTGATCACCATCGCTCCTGTACGTTTGGCAATTGACACAGTATCACCCAGATGGTCGCCATGCCCATGGCTAACCAGAATGAAATCCGGTTTCAACTGATCGGCATTAACGGTGGCAGCGGGATTATCGGTAATAAAGGGATCTACCAGAATGTTGAAGCCCCCGGTTTTTAATCCAATGGCAGCATGCCCATACCAGGTTAATTCAGTACTCATAATCACCTCCAGGAACATGGATTATTGAGATAAGTATAGTTTGATAAGGATGGTGCCGTCAATAGATTTTGGTGGTTTTATTGGGTCATTTACCAATCAAATGCACTGACGATGCTTTAAAGCTGGCAATAATGTTTTTTCCCATTTCGATTTTCATTTCCATCGCTGAAGCGCGTGTAATTAATGCTACCAGTGGAAAACCGCAGTCCATTACTACACGGGTCAATGCGCCCTGCGGCGTTACCCGGCTTACCACGCCTTCTACTTGATTGCGGGCGCTGGAATAAGGCGCTTTTTCCAGCGTCCAAAGGGTAACATCTTCTGGACGCAAGCATAGCAATACTTCTTGTCCCACTTTGGCTTCTCCAACAGCATCAAATTGACATCCATTGCTTGAAACCCGCACCAGTCCGTTTTCCACATCGACCACCCTGCCTGGGATCACTGTTTCAACGCCGACAAATTGAGCAATTTCTGGGTCGGTAGGCGCAGAAAAGACTTTTTGGGGTGTATCCATCTGGCGGATTTCACCGCCTAACATCACAGCAACACGATTGCCCAACAGGAGCGCTTCATCCAGGTCGTGGGTAATGAAAATTGACGTTACTTTTGTTTTGCTGAGCAAGATTTGAAAATCGCTCAATAACCGCATGCGGGTGGGCGAATCCAAGGCGCTGAAAGGTTCATCGAGAAAAAGGATATCAGGTTCAAGTGCCATAGCACGCGCCAGGCTTACCCGCTGAGATTCTCCGCCCGAAAGATGGCGCGAGCGGCGGTTGCGTAATTCACTGATTTCAAACTGTCCCATCCAATACGACACCCGTTTTTCGATTTCCTGCATATCAATTCCGCGAAAACGAAGCCCGGTCGCTATGTTGTTATATACGGTCGTATCTAATAACAGCGCATCTTGCAGCACCATACCAATTCTTCGCCGGTATGCCAGCGTGTTTTTCCAATCCAGTTGTTTTCCCTTAAAAAAGAGGTTGCCCTGTTGGGGTTGAAGCAGTTGGCTGAGTACCATGATGAGGGTGCTCTTTCCTGCTCCGTTGGGACCGATAACCGCCAGTACCTCGCCTGCTTGTACACTGAAATGATCCACTTTTAAGACTTGTACGCCCCCTCGTTCTACCCGGATATTGTGAGCTTCTAAGATACTTTCCATTCGCACCTTG
>JAAZNS010000276.1 GCA_012798185.1 Chloroflexota bacterium
GATGTGGTTTTACCTTCCTTCACCTGGCTTGAGCAGAATGGTCATTATATGAACCTGGATGGTAAACTATCTGCTGCCCAAGCAGCTTTGAAAGCGCCTGAAGGTGTCGCATGCAATACAGCCATTATTGAGAATGTTGCGGATAAGCTGGGAATAAAAATCTCGGAAGATTGGCAAAAAGCAATCCATTAATTTAGAAATTGGTTATTGAGGAGTATTGATTATGGCAAAACCCAAAGTAGCAAGTGATTGGCTGTGCGGCTGTGCAGGCTGCCACATGTCTTTCTTGGATATCGATGAAAGGATCGTCAAACTGGTTGAATTAGTTGACCTGCGTTCAACACCTATCACCGACCTAAAACATCCGGATGAAAGTGGTGTGGATGTCGGTATTCTGGAAGGTGGGATCAACAACACGTACAACGAAGAAGTTGCGAAAATGATGCGGAAACGCGCGAAAATCTTGATCGCTCTTGGTGACTGTGCGGTTTTCGGCGGCGTTCCAGCCATGCGTAATTTCTTCACCCTTGAAGAGACATTGAAACGGGCTTATGTAGAAACAGAAAGTACGGATTCAAATGGACTTGTCCCAAACAACCCGGAATTAGCCGGCATGACCCGTGTGCGCGCAATTCATGAAGTGGTGCCTGTTGATATTTATATTCCTGGCTGCCCTCCCGATGCAGATATTATCTTCTATGCTTTAAGTGAACTGGCTCAGGGTCGCATACCTGAACTAAAAGAAGCAAATTTAATGTGGAATTAGCTTGAGGTAGTTGAAAATGACACAAAAAATCACAATTGAACCCGTAACCAGAATCGAAGGACACGCCAAGATCACCATCAATATAAAAGACGATGGCAGTGTCGACCATGCTTATATGCACGTAAACGAATTTCGTGGTTTTGAAAAATTTTGCGAAGGTCGCATGGTATTTGAAATGCCGTTGATCACCCCACGTATTTGCGGTATTTGCCCTGTCAGCCACCATCTGGCATCTGCCAAGGCAGCCGATGCAGCTCTGGGGGTTGAACCTCCCCGCCCTGCTTCCTTGCTACGAGAACTCATGCACATGGGACAGATCATTCAGAGCCATGGTATGCATTTCTTTGAACTGGCTGGTCCTGACCTGCTCTTGGGCTGGGACGCAGACCCGGCAATCCGTAACGTGGTCGGCATCATCCAAGCCAACCCGGCACTGGCTTTGCAGGCAGTCAATTTGAGAAAATTTGGTCAGGAGATCATCAAAACTGTAGCTGGTCGCAAGATCCATCCTAATTTTGCTGTTCCCGGCGGTGTCAATAAGGCTCTGACTGCTCAAGATCGCGATGCCATCCTTTCCGGATTGGATGCCAGTATCGCCACTATAAAAGCAGGCTTGGAATTATTCAAAGGTTGGGCGGCACAAAATGCAGATCAGATCGCCGAATTCGCAGTATTTCCTTCCAGCTATATGGGTCTGGTTACCTCAGAAAATGGTCTTGAACTGTATGACGGCAATGTTCGTATGGTTGATAAAACCGGTAAACAGTTGGAGCTTTTCCCCGCCTCAAATTATCTGGATAATATTGCCGAACATGTTGAAGATTGGTCTTATTTGAAGTTCCCTTACTACAAAAAGATGGGATGGCCTGATGGCGTTTATCGCGTTGGTCCTTTAGGCAGGTTGAATACTTGTGAGAAGATCGATACTCCATTGGCACAAGCAGAATTTGTAGAATATCGTAAGATCAATAATGGAAAACCAATTGAAAATACTCTCCATTTCCATTATGCACGCCTGATCGAAACCCTCTTTGCAGCTGAAAGAGTACGCATGCTTTTAGACGATCCTGATATCCTTTCCAAGGAAATTCTCAACACCCATCACAATTATCAAGGTGAAGGTGTTGGCGTTATCGAAGCGCCGCGCGGAACGCTCTTCCATCACTATTGGGTTGATAAAAACGGTCAAATTAAAAAGGTTAATTTGATCGTCGCAACCGGCAATAACAACTGGGCAATGTGCAATGCAGTAGATCTGGTTGCCAAGCGCTATGTTAAAGGTCCCAACATTACGGAAGGGATGTTAAACCGTGTGGAAGCTGCTGTGCGTGCTCATGATCCCTGCTTGAGCTGTTCGACCCATGCCGTTGGTGAAATGCCCATGGTGGTTGAAGTCCGCGATCTGCAAGGAAATTTATTGAATGTAGTAAAGCGCGATTAATTTACAATTTGCTTGAATATTTTTTGGGGACGGTGCCACAAATGTTGCCTGCGGCACCGTCTCTTAATGCATGAGATACAATTGAATTATGTTGAAAAAGTTCATTATTCTTGGATACGGAAATCCTGACCGTGGTGATGATGGGGTTGCTTTTCATCTTCTCAAAGAGCTCATCAGTCAATTTAGTACCCACGAAAACGATCTTTCTGACTTTCAGGAAGCTGGTTTTCTTGAATTAACCCCTGAAATTGACCTGTGGTTTAATTTACAGTTATTGCCTGAAATTGCCCAGGAGCTGGCAAATTATGAA
>JAAZNS010000277.1 GCA_012798185.1 Chloroflexota bacterium
ATCAATCGCATTTTTGGTTATAAACGAGGAGAGTAACCTGCAAGTAAAATCAAATGCTGGATTGGCCACTCTCATTTGAGCCATTCATGCATACTGTGCTGGATCGTGTACAGCAAGACGATTATTCCGCTGTCTTGTGATGAGTGATCAAGCCGAACTTGGCGATATTCTTAATATTCTGCCAGACCAGTTCTTTGCTCCATGGCCACCAGCGGTCATGCCAGCGCTGCGGATGAAAAGTGAACATGATCTGTTCGGGCAATTCACCGGAATTTGCGGCGTTAATAATATCAAAAGTGGTATGAAACCGCGGAAATTTCTCAGCTGCAATAACCTGGGTCACCGGATTCATGATCTTGTCGCGACGGCTTACTCTATCGCCATCCCAGCGCCGGCCGGTGTCTGTATAATAGGCTACATGAGTAAAATCGATATCAAAATAGGGTTCACCGATAATGCCGAAATCGTGATAATCGTATTTGGTCCACAGCAGCCGGCTGTCCCATTTGCTCAATGGGCTGCCGTGCATACATATTGTTTTGATCGTCGCAACTTGCCGCAGCCTGGTCAAATTTATCTCAAAACTCTCGAGCGCCAGCTGCAATAACGTACTCTGTACTTCATCCTTCGATCTTCTACCATCACCACCTAGGGCTTCAGTGCGCTGACTGATCTCCGCTACATCCTCATAGTGATAACCAATCTCATGGCCCAATGCCGAAATCTCTTCAATAATCTGCTCATTAAAACTAGCTGGTACAATGCGAAAATAATAACTGCCCTTAACACCCCGTTCCTGCTGCAAGTGTGCAAATAGTAGCGATTGATCCGGCAATCGATCAATGTCATGCCGCAGGACTACTGTTCGTAGTTTTGGAAAAGTAACAAATTCTTCAAAAGTTTGAAAAGTATACCCTGCCCCCAGTAACGCCTCGAGCAGTGTGCGATAAGTTGTAAGCGTAAAATCCAATTTATCTCAGCAATTTATTGAAAGAACTTGATTTGCAGGAACGAACATGTTTCCTTTAACTATTTTGAATACAAAAATAACTTCCAATATCCAGCACGATAGACATTTAGCTGAATTGTATTGCATTTCTTTTATTCTGCGGCATTAAGCAGGCCATTACTTCCCATTCAAGAGATCCTCAATCAAGGAAAAAACTTGCTGTTTTACTGCCCTACTCTGCATTTGATCAAAGTCATGTTTTTGAATGTTTTTTAGATGAAAAAGGATTTCAGAAACATCCCGTGAATAAAAGATTTTTTTTACAGCAATCAAAGCCTTATCAACTGAGAGTAATTGGTCGCCTGCAAAAAATGAAACAGCAGGCGTACCAAGTAGAGCAGCCTCCCGCGCAAAAGTACCGGCGCCTGTGAGAACTGCCCTTGAATAAAAGCAAACATCTAACCCGTTCAATGGCGCATCGGGGATAAAAACGTTTGGGTGGTTTTGATCTACATAAGCAAAGTCAATTTTATATCGAGGTAAATATAAAATTTTGTATCCTTCATTAAGTAATGCGGCGATCAGCTCTTTGGTGATCGATCGAGCATTCTTCGAAACATACGAAGCAAATATATTTTCTGGTCTGACCGTAATAAACTGCTCAAAGGGCAACTTTTCAGTAAAATTAGGATCCGGAACATAGTCTGCCAAATAAACATCCTCTTTGAATCCGTTATACTGCAAAATTTTACTTTCAGGGATGCCTTTACGAATGAACTGATGTTTATCGATAGCAGAAGGTGTTATGACATAACTGACAAATTTCGAATATAGCCAATTGGGCGCAATCTCATTATCATCAAACATAATTGATGTTTTGCGTTTCAGCCATGAAATCTGAACTGCTTCAAAACTTGAACAAATGCATACTTTATAATTCGGAATTTTAAAAAACAAGTCAACATTTCGTGATAGTAATGCAAGCAGCTTTTTGTGTCGAGCTTTTCCTGCATGTCGACCAAACAGATGATATTCGATACCATATTTATTTAATAAACCAATGGTCTCGGCAAAATGCTTTGCCGTACAAAAGCAAATTCGACCATTCTTTTGAAAATGCTCAAGCATTGGTCGAAACAAATTGACATGCGGGGGATTGGCAAAGTCAAACCAAATATCAATCTCATCATTTCTCATTGATTATTGCGTGCCATTATATTTCGCAATTATTGTCTTGCCTGCATATACCTGTTCACCTTCACGTATCAAGATTGTACAGTTTCGTGGTATGATCATATCCAGCTGTGAGCCCCACCGAATCTTGCCGATAATCTCCCCTCGTTTTATCACATCTCCTTCTTGAGCATTGATTATGCAGCGACTGACACCACGCGCGGCAATTTGTACTATACCCGCCATTACGCCATCATTTCGCTTAATGACGACAGTATTACGTTCATTGGTAATAGTAGAAGAAGGCGTATTCAGGCCAATTGCAGTTCCTTCGGTATGTTTAATAAATGTTACCTTACCATCAATTGGAGAGCGATTCATGTGCACATCAAATAGCGTCATTGCAATGCCGATTAGGTAACATGGATGTTTTAAAATATCGGTTTTAGTAATTTCGCTAACGTTGGCAATTCTCATTTTTTTTACGGTCACCGGGGGTTGATTCGCTTCCAACTCTTTAATATAAATAACTCTACCATCCGCTCCGGAAACAATATCATTAGATCCACCAGGTATCGTTCGATCTGGATTTCGGAAGAATCTAAATAAAAATAATCCCCCAAAAAGCGTTAATACTGTCAGGCCGCTAATAAATGGTGTAATAACCCAAAATGGTAGAGGCAACAACATAAAGAATATAATACCAATAATCGAAGCAGTAAATCCCAAGAATATGTTATCTGTATATAGAAATTTGCGATTAAAACCGCCTTTTGCGACAAAAAAGATAAAAATTGACGTTGACATCAGAAATGTCACCAAAATAATAACTAGGTGCTCCATGCTTACCTCACTACAATAATTTATAGCATCTTATAATTTATACTTTTCATCTGCCTTTAGCTAATTTGAACAACATTTTCGTCATCGCCCAAAATGGCTTGGGATCGTCCTTATCGTGAACAGCATCGATGAGCCCATCTCTGCGTAAAGAATTCAGATAGTCACCGATCTTGAGATGCCCTTTGAGCATGGCCAAAGACGAAAAGACAGCATCAGTCCAAAAATTGCGCAAGCGTACCCCCACTGGATAAGCTGCCGGAAAGTCATTCGGAAGGCCATTCACATTATTGTAAATATACATCGGATAGTTGACACCACAGGCTGCCGCCAGTCCCACCCACAACCAGGTTCTGGCATTGATTTCAATCAGCTTAAATTCACCATCGCGCGGATCCCGCAGATACTCGATCTCGCA
>JAAZNS010000278.1 GCA_012798185.1 Chloroflexota bacterium
ATATTCAATTTTAGCTCATCCCCCTTCTATTTTTTCTCGTTAGTGTCCTCAAAATGCCTTTTTTACGAGTAAATTTGCTGTTTTTTTCCTAAAATGAGAAACTCAGGTCGGATATTTGTTATATGATATTCGACCCGCGGGTAAGAGAAGCATGAACGAAAATGCATCACCTTCTACACCATACAGGGATCGAACCTGGGCGCTATTATGGGCAGACCCGATGGGGCGGGCTGGGATTTTTATATTGCTATTCATTTTGATTATTAGTTTGTTTGGTCCCTTGATCGATAAATTTAATTCTAGGGAAGTCGCCAAGACCGCGGAAGAGATTTTGCAGCCTCCCACGGCTCAGCACTGGCTGGGAACAGATGAATTAGGGAGGGATGTTTTTAGAGCTACATTGGCGGGATCGAGGATTTCACTGGCAGTAGGCTTGTTAGCGACAGCAATTTCTATTCTGGTAGGGACGATCGTTGGCTTGATTGCAGGCTATTATCCTGGCATTTGGGGGAATATTTTGATGCGGCTGACTGATTTTTTTCTGGTGCTGCCGCTTTTGCCCTTGATCATCATTCTAGCAGCTATTTTTGGACAAAGTTTTTTGATTACCATTTTGGTGATCGGATTGACAAGCTGGCCTTCCACAGCCCGTATTGTCCGTTCGCAAGTGCTCAGCTTACGGGAACGGCAGTTTGTGGAAAGAGTACGCGCTATGGGGGCGACCGATTTCCGGATTCTCAGCGTGCATATCTTGCCCAATGTATTGCCGTTAATCTTTGCCAACACGGTACTTGTTATCGCCGGTTCGATCCTGGCGGAAGCGACGCTGGCGTTTTTAGGATTGGGTGATCCGGTGAGAGTATCTTGGGGAACCATGCTCCATTTCGCATTTGTGGCTGGG
Source organism: Chloroflexota bacterium (assembly GCA_012798185.1). GTDB lineage: Bacteria > Chloroflexota > Anaerolineae > Anaerolineales > UBA4823 > JAAZNS01. The sequence goes on from JAAZNS010000278.1 coordinate 902, forward strand.
GCAGCGGGAAGGGGCGCCTGGTGGTATTTGGCTCCGCCTGGAATTGGCATTGTGATGGTTGTTTTAGGTTTTATTCTAACCGGTCATACCCTGGATGGCATCTTAAATCCGCGTTTGAGGGATTATTAATGGCATTATTGGAAATAATTGATCTGGCAGTTGAATTTAAATCCAGGGCGGGTACGGTTCATGCGGTGGATGGTGTAAACCTGTATTTAGAAGCAGGGAAAGTCCTTGGCATTGCGGGTGAATCCGGTTGTGGAAAGACCACCACGATGCTTTCAATTCCCAGGTTACTACCACGCAATGCCGATATTATTGGTGGAAAGATTTTATTTAATACTGAAAATCTGCTATTAAAAAGCGAAGAGGATATGGAAAAAATTCGCTGGCGGCAGATTTCGGTGATTTTTCAAGGCGCCATGAACGCCTTGAACCCAGTGAAAACGATCGGTTCTCAAATTGGAGAAGCTATTTTCCATCATGAACCCAGAGTTTCTCGAGCTGATGTTTCCCGGAGGACGAGCGAATTGTTAGATATGGTTGGCATTGCATCGGCTCGCAGCAGCAGCTATCCACACGAATTCTCAGGCGGAATGCGGCAGCGGGTAATGATCGCCATGGCGCTTGCCTGCCATCCACAGCTGGTGATAGCTGATGAGCCGGTTACTGCTTTGGATGTTATGGTGCAGGCGCAAATTCTCAATTTACTCAAGAGTTTATGTGCACAATTGGGTTTGTCGATGATCCTCATCTCACATGATCTATCGGTGATCGCTGAAACCTGTCAGAGGGCTGCGATCATGTATGCCGGGAAATTGGTGGAGCAAGGGCGGGTGGAACAATTATTTAATCAACCAGCACATCCTTACACACAACGGCTGCTTCGGGCTTTTCCAAATATCTATGCTGCCAAAAAATTTTTAGTTGGAATCCCGGGATACCCGCCCAATTTAGTAAACCCACCCCTGGGCTGCCGCTTTTTCGAGCGCTGCCATGTTCGGCTTGAACAGTGTAAAACAAGCGAACCACAAACCATTACAGTCGAACCTGATCATCTGGCTGCCTGTCATTTGCTGAGGGAGACGAAGCAATGAACTCGCCATTGGTTAGGGTCGAGAATCTGCAGGTAATGTTTGCAATGCGAGGCGGTTTGGTGCTGCCTGGCAAGGCGCCTAAAATGATCCATGCATTGGATGGCATATCCTTCGATATTCAGAGAGGCGAAATCTTGGCGATGGTGGGTGAATCGGGCTGTGGAAAAACTACACTCGCCAGAGCAATATTGCGCTTAATAACACCCAGTGCCGGAAAAATCTTTTTTAACCAACGTGATATTACTCTGCTAAAAGGGACATCTTTGCGTAATCTTCGCCGGCATATGCAGATGATTTTTCAAGATCCTTATGAATCGCTGGATCCTCGTCAATCGATCTATGAATTATTGGAAGAACCATTGCTAATCCATTACCCAGACATAACACAAAATGATAGGGAAGTGCAGGTTTTCAAAGCTTTAGAAGCGTCGGGGCTGCACCCTGCCAGGGAAATATCGGCGCGTTATCCACATCATCTTTCGGGAGGGCAGCGCCAAAGGGTGGCGATTGCTGCAGCGATGATCCTTGAACCAGAATTCGTTGTAACCGATGAGCCGGTCTCGATGCTGGATGTTTCTATAAGAGCAGAGATTTTGAAATTAATGTTGGATTTGCGGGATTTGAAAAATCTTACATATTTATTCATTACCCATGATCTTTCTCTGGCATGGATGATATCCGATAGAATCATTGTGCTTTATCTGGGTAAGATCGTTGAAATTGGATCTACGCAGGATGTGATTCATCACGCGCTACACCCTTATACGCGTGCCCTGGTTTCGGTTATTCCGTTACCCCAACCTGGAATACAAAAACAGCAGATTATTCTGGAAGGGGATACGCCCTCGCCGTTGGACATCCCTGCAGGATGTCGTTTTTTACTGCGTTGTTGGAAGTGGCGCCAATTGAATTGCCCCGCTGTTTGTAAAGAAAAGGAGCCAATATTGCAAGCATATGGATGTGAATCCCATAAAGTAGCATGCCATTTTGCCGAAGGAGCATAATCATGATTGAATCTCAGGAAGTCATCGATTTAGTATCTCAGCTGGTACGCATAGATTCAACCAATCCCTGGCTGATCAAGGATGCAGTGGGAGAAGCCGATGTGGCTGATTACATTAGTCGCTGGCTGGTTGCTCTGGGTTTGGATGTGTGGAAGGACGAAGTTGAATCTGGCAGACCGAATTTAGTCGCTGTTTTACATGGCAGCGGCGGTGGGAAAAGTTTATGTCTAAATGCCCACTTGGATACGGTAGGTTATGCTTTATGGCGCGAAACAGCCCTTGTGCCGCGCTTGGAAGGTGACCGTTTGTACGGATTAGGTGCAGCAGACGATAAGGGTCATTGCGGGGCGGGAATGCTGGTTCTTAAATCTTTGGTGATGTCCAAACAAGACCTGCGCGGCGATGTGTGGCTTGCGTTAACCATCGATGAAGAAGGAACTTCTTCAGGGACTATGGCTTTCTTAGAAAAATATCATCCTGATGCAGCGCTAGTTTTAGAACCGTTTGGATTAGGAAATGTCACTATCACCCATCAGGGTTTCGGCTGGCTGGATATTATTATCGAAGGAAAAGCAGCGCATGGCTGTGCGCCTGAAATCGGTGTGGATGCTATCGCTTATATGGCGGAGGTGATCACCCGGCTGAATAAACTTGATCGCGAAATATATGCTGCTAACCCTCATCCGTTGAATGGCAAGACGGTGTTTCATACCGGCACAATCCAGGGGGGTACAGATTATGCCACCTATCCCGATCGGTGTTATCTGGGCATCGAAATAGGCACCCAACCTGGTGAAACGATCGAAGATCGTTTGGCAGAAATCAACGCGATATTTTCCGAAATAAAAACCATTGCCCCGAAATTCAAAGGGGAAGTGAAGGTGAACCTGGCGCGCAACCCGTTCTTGGCGCAAGGGCATGAATCATTGTTAGATATTTTATCTTCCGAAATTAATCGTGAACTCGGTCAGCCTGCTTTATTAGTTGGAGAGAATGCCTGGGGTGATGCGGCGTTATTTCAAGAAGCCGGTATTCCCACATTAATGACCGGTGCTTATGGCGAAAACTTCCATGCACCTCAGGAATGGGTTTCGGTTAATGAACTGGTGCAATTAATTCGCATAATTGAACGAACGGTGGCGAGATATTGCGCTTAATAACATCATGTAATAAAAAGACCGCTTTTCAGCTCGAATAGAGCCTGTTCAATTTCTGAATCGGTATTCATGACGATAGGACCATGCCTGACAATTGGCTCATCCAGCGGTTGTCCGGCAATTAATAAAAACCGTACGGCGTTGTTTTCTGTGCGAATGGTGATCGTATCCCCGTCATTGTATACGGCTAATTTTAAAGCGCTAAGTTTTATATCGTCATATTTCTGAGGCGCGTATCCTTCACCCACGTAAATATAAATAAATGCGGTGTGGCTTGGGTCAACAGGGCACGAAAAACTTGTAGCTTGCGGCAACGCCACATCGAGGTACAGCGGGTTAGCTGCAATTTCAGTGACCGGACCTCGCTGACCTTCGTATTCCCCGGCTATCACTCTGATTTTTAACCCTTCCTCACCGTGAATTTCAGGGATGGTGTCAGATGGAATTTCCTGGTAACGCGGGGGGCTCATTTTCAGACTAGCGGGTAAATTGACCCATAATTGAAACCCAAGCATTTTACCAACTTTTGCTTTAGGCATTTCTTCATGCAGGATGCCACGGCCGGCAGTCATCCATTGTACGTCTCCTTTGCCAATTTTTCCGGAATTTCCCAGGCTGTCTTTATGGTGAACTTCTCCTTCAAGAATGTAGGTTACGGTTTCGATACCCCGATGCGGGTGCATAGGAAAGCCTGCCAGGTAATCTCGCGGGTCGTGTGAGCCGAAATGATCCAATAGCAAAAATGGATCCAGGTAATCCAGATAGGGGGTGGGCATACATCG
>JAAZNS010000279.1 GCA_012798185.1 Chloroflexota bacterium
GGGATTTTTAATAATTTTTCCAGGTCGAGCATAGGTCAATCGATCCCTGGCAATTGCTCGATTCCATTTTCACGTGTCAGGCTGGAAACCATTTCCAAAAGGGCTTTTTCCTGGCTGGCTGAAATGGCGGGTTTTTGGTAAGCAGCCAATAATTCTTTAGCGCGCCCTTTAGCGCGGGTAAAAGTATCGGTACTTCCGCCGGCTTGCCAGCTGCGAATAGATCCGCGGTCGATAACGGATGAAGGGAGCGATTGCTCTTTGGAAAACAATTGTTTGGTGACCTTTTGTTTGAGAAAATCGCCTTTGAATTGGATATCTTCGAACATATCAATTGCCAGAGTATCGGTGAGGACGTGCATGCCGTCTAATAGACGGAAAACCATACGAATAGCTTCAGCATCCACGATTAATTTTTCGGGGCTCATGCAAGCCAGGAAATCGAGCATACCCGGGCCGGAAATCATATTAATGCCAGCCAGCGCTCCTACCATAGCTGTGACGCCGCTTTCTAAACCAGCTTGTGCATCGACGATCTTTGCATCGCTGGCACCAAGGTAGGTGTGGGTGGGGAAACCCAGCGATTTACCTACCTGGGCATAGGCTGCATCGATCATGGCAGTTTCGATGGCGCCCATCGGTGTTGTACCCTGGCGCATATCGAAGATTGCGGGAGCACCGCCCCACACGATGGGGGAGCCTGACTTGGCAAGTTGATGGATGGTCATGCCGCTGATGCACTCTGCAGCATGCTGCACCACTGCGCCTAACAGGGTGACCGGTGCAGCGGCGCCTGCCAGAGGCATGGAGACGATTTGTGCTGGAACGCCAGCACGGGCTAATTCGATCAGATTTTGCGAACCAAAATTACTCCAAATGAGGGGGGGAGAAGGGCAGACATCAAATACTGCCTGGGGTTTTTCGGCAAGCGCCTGCCGGCTCCCGGCAAAGATTGCCAGCATATCAAACATAATCTGTAAAGTGCGAATGGAAAAAGCACCGGTAATCATGGGTTTGCTGGAGTATGTGAGCACAAGAAATAACCGGTATAGATCGCCAATAGATTTTGGAATTTCATTACAAACGATCGCAGTGGATTGTGCGGCGAATTCGGGGAGCATCTCAGTAAGTTTAATCACTTTCACCAAATCTGGGGCATATGACGGTCGATGTTCAAACGTGTCGGGGTCAAGGACATGAACACCGGATGAACCGGGATCGAAATGGACTGCATCCCCGCCATAACGCACAGTCGGTTCGCCAAAGCGGTTATACAAGGTAAACTCATGAGGTACGGTTTCCAAAGCTTTTCTAGCTACATTCTCTGGAATATGAGCCACTTCGTTCACCTCATCGATTGTTACCCCGGCTTCTGCCAGCAGCTGCCGGGCTTCTGGTGATTGAACTTTAATCCCTGGCTTCATTAATAGTGCATAAGCTTCATCCACAATACGGTCGAGGATACCTCTGGAAAGTAGTTCGATTTTGGGTTGCATAGGTTGTTCGCTTTCTGTGAAATAGGATTATATTTAATTTTTTATTTAGAGGGTTTACCTGCTTCCTGCACCTCACTCCCCGCCTGATAAAGTAGGGGAACAGGAAAACGCGGCTCACTAATCGTATCATAGTATATCAAGATACTGTCACCCCATTTTAACGTAGAACATGTTAAAATGTAAACCACTGACTGGGAAAATACCAGGATATATTCCAGATTATTTTAATCGAAAATGACTCAATCCAGCTCCGTTGTTTATTCCCGAAGCCGTATTCGGGCAGATATTATCTTACTTCTCGCTTCGTTATTTTGGGGAATTGGATTTTCCGCTCAACGAGTTGGCGTGGTTCATCTCGATCCTAATTTTTTTAATGGATTACGGTTTCTTTTAGCAGGGTTTGTCCTTACTCCGGTGATCATCTGCCGCTGGCAAAAAATTCTACCGATTAATCTAAAAGCTATATGGGGGACAATATTGGCTGGGGTTGTTTTATTTGGGGCGTCTTCCTTGCAGTCAATGGGCGTCCGTTACACCACAGCCGCCAATGCAGGATTTATTACCGGATTATATGTGGTTATCATACCTGTTATTTTATCGATTTTTTTAAAACGTCCGCCCGGCAAGAGCATTTGGCTAGCAGCTTTTGTGGCAGCTATCGGTTTATTTCTGCTCAGCACAGGGGGTAATATACGGCTGAATTCAGGGGATGCTTTGGTTTTAGGTAGCGCCTTTTTTTGGGGATTACATGTTTTAATCATCGGCTGGCTGGTCAAATTTACGGATGTGTATTTTTTGGGTACACTGCAGTTTTATATCTGTGGTTTGTTGAATTTGCTGATCAGCATCAACGCGCCCGGTAGAGGGAATATGGTTGATGTTATCCATATTTGGTATGCTATTGTTTATAATGGGATTTTTTCAGTAGCTTTCGGATTTACCCTGCAGGCTGTTGGGCAAGAAGTTGCCCCTCCTGCCGATGCAGCCATCATCTTGTGTATGGAATCGGTTTTCAGTGCTTTTTTTGGGTGGATTTTACTAGGTGAAAATCTTACGCTTATTCAAATATTAGGATGTGTTTTGATGTTTATTGGTATGACATTGGCTCAAATAGATCCATTTCGAGGTAATCACCCAATTAAAGGATGATACTGTGATACGAATCCATGACTACTAGAAATGTTCTCAATACCTGTCTCGAACGATTGGCTTTTGGGAAGATTTTGGAAGAAGTTCGATATGATCGACCGTCAACTTATTGGAATTGATATCTCCGGGGTAATATCGACCAGCAAAGCCAGATTGCTAAGGTATACTCACCAGATATCCAAATGCCGTTTTTTCAATACCCAAAAACCGATGAGAACTACTCAGGCGGGGGTGGGTAAGTCTCGAAAATCATTTATTTATAAAGCTACTCCAAGCTGGCTGGGTAGTGGCAATAAGATGATAAATTGCAGGAGAAAACA
>JAAZNS010000026.1 GCA_012798185.1 Chloroflexota bacterium
ACAGCCCTAATGCCCAAATGGCGACGAAGAATCTATTGTCAGTTTCTTCGCTGCGCTCAGAATGGTCGCATTCACAGCTACTTGCGGCTTGAATGATCACCGATGATTAAAATCACCAGCTTGAAATGTTTGAAAACCTGTAAGGATTTGTCGGGTTTTCAGCCATGGGATTCATCACACTTCGGTGAAGGCATTCGAAAGGTTCAGCCTTCGGAAAAAATCCTACCGCACCCCCAAGGGCAAATTCACCTGGTAGGGCATGGGCAGCAGTATCACCAGCAATGGGTCGTGGTCGCTGCTGCGATAATATGTTTGCGGCTGGCTTTGCAGCACATGGGGATAATCCGCATTCACATGAAAAGCTTGCACATCCATTGGCACCAAACCCAACACCGGGTAAAACAACACATAATCCAGCCCTTGCGAAACACCGTGATAATTATAGGTAAAACGGTCATCGTGAGGAATAATCTGCGTCAGGTCTCGCAAACCTGCCGCGGTCAGCGTAGTGAGCGGCTGGGAGGCGGGGTAATCGTTCAAATCTCCCAAGACGAAAAGATACCCATCGGGGTCTGCGGTATGCAGCTGCTGAGTCAGGCTAGCGATGAATTGCGCCTCTTGCAGCCGCCGCGGCAGGGTGAACGGCGTAATCGACCCGTCTTCGTATTTCGATTTGAAATGATTAATCAGCAGGGTCATTTCAACCCAGCCGGTTTCATCCATCTGATTTTGACAATCCATTATGCATACTTTCAACCGCACGCGCAGCGGCGGACGCGAGAACAACCGGTTGCCATCCAGAAGCCCATCTCCATTCGTATCACAAGTTATATTATTAACGGGGTTATAAACATCCTGATTGCCGTCCACCCCCAGCCCGTCTGCCAGTGTCGTGCAGTCCTGATAAACCTGGCTCTCCACAATCTCGACCCGGTCGGCGCGGTAGAGTAGTGCCACATCCTGCCCTCTTAAATCGGGACCTTCCACCAGCAGGGTTTGGTAATCTGCCTGGATATTTTTAAAAGCAATCAGATCTTTGAGCACCGCATCATTTTCCGCTTCTTGCACTGCTATTAAATCGGGTTCACCCAACTTGTCGTGGATCAGCAAAGCAAATTTTTGCAAACGGCGGATATATTCGGGAAAACTCAATACTTTATCTTTTGTGGCGGGATCATTCACCGTGTCGAACATATCCTGCAGGTTGAGCGTAGCCATGGTGATCGCACTCTCATTCTTGGGTGATATATACGGTACTGCTTGGCTGTTCTCGGCATGCGAGATCAGAATTGGCTGATTGGTAAGCTGCATGCGATATTCACCGAAATCAAATTCCAACACACCGCTTAAGTTGAGCAATTGATCTCCCACGGTAGTTTGTGGCGGCGTCTTGAATAGTCCGCCGTCTCCAACACATATCACTTCGCCTGTACCGGCAGGGTCATCCTGGTAAACACGCTGGATGCCCAAGTCGCTGCGCACTACCCAGATGTTATCGGAGCTATCGGAGGGTCCCGTCACGAGCGCATCGTCCAGTGAGACTCTCATGCTCTCCAGCGATTCATAATACCAGCGCGAGGTATTATTGTTCATGGGAGGGCGAAGGTCAATGGGATCTGGCAGCGGTGCATCCCTGGAAAGCACCGATACTGTGCCCGTGATGATACTAACCTGGGTATTGCCGTAATCTTCTTCAACCACACCCTGCACTTCGACATAATCGCCCATGGATACAATATCCCGACTAATGCCTAGATTTACAAAGACGCCATCGGAGGTTGCCGGATCGCCATCGCAATTTTGTTTTTGAATAAAGAATCCTTTCTTGCTGGTTTGATCCAGATCTAAAGTGACCACCCCTTGTGTTTTCATCACCTGACCAGTGAAATCTGACCTGAAATAATCTCCTTGGATCAAGCAGACCGGTGTGACATCCTGAGAAGCAGGATGCATTTTATACAATATAGTTCCAGAAGCTTCAGATGCACTGGTCAACATAGAAATCAAAATAATCCCCGTTGTGAGAAATCGGCTCAGTATCCTGTCTGCGTATTGTCGTACGATAAGTCCCGCCATGCGCCTTAAAGCAAACCCCGCAATAAATTTGATATGGTGAAAAAATGAGCAGTGCTATTAATAGCATTATATGCAAAAATTACGGCTTTTCAAGTTTATTGGGGTGTTAATCTTTTCCTTGACATGGCTCTTTTTCAGTGATAAATTTATCCAGTTATTCCGCGGGTTGTTCGTCTCAGGTTATCTTCTTGACAGCCCGTATAGAAACCTATTTGTTCAGATGGAGATTTTCGTATGAGTGAACGTATTGTTGGCGTAGTCAAATGGTTCAATGCAGCAAAAGGCTACGGATTTCTTGGCCGGGAGAACGGCGAAGATGTTTTCGTCCATTACACCGCCATTCAGGCGGATGGGTATCGTCGTCTTGAGAAAAATCAAAAAGTGGAATTCTCGATAGAAGAAGGCCCGAAAGGATTACAGGCAGCCGAAGTAGTACCAGTGCCTTAGGTTTAACTTTCAATTAAATATTCCGCAGGGTCGCCGAAAGACGACCCTGTTTGTTTTTAAACGCCATTCAGGCGTTCTTTTGCCAGTTGGATATATTGGGGATTGGTATCGTAACCAATGTAATGCCGGCCATCCCGTTTGGCTGCCAGGCAGGTCGTGCCGCTGCCAGCAAAGGGATCAAGTACTACCTCCCCCAGATAGGTATAAAGCTGAATTAAGCGGTGAGGTAGCTCTTCTGGAAAAGGAGCCGGATGCCCCACCTTGCGGGCAGAAACCGCCGGAAAAGTCCACACACTTTTAGTCCACTCAAGGAAATCATCCCGGCTGATAGTACTCTCCTTGCCTTTTCTCTTCCGATTGAACCCATCTTTGCAGAAGATTAAGATATATTCATGTACATCGCGCAGCACCGGGTTAGCTGCCGAACGCCAGCTGCCCCAGGCGGTGGAAGGACTAGCGCTGGCGGCTTTATTCCAGATGATCTCGCCCCGCATCAGGAAGCCGATATCGAGCATCTGCTCGATAATGTAACTGTGCAGGGGGATATAAGGCTTCCTGCCCAAATTGGCGACATTGATACATGCTCGTCCTCCCGACGCCAGCACTCGGTATGTTTCTTGCCACACCCGTTCGAGCAGCGCCAGGTACTCTTCCAGGCTCAGATTTTCATCGTACTCTTTGGAGGCATTATAAGGCGGTGAGGTTACCATCAGATGCACACTATTATCGGGCAGCTCGTCCATCTGTTCAGAAGATTTGCAATATAAACGGTCAAGATGTTCGCCAGGAATAATATTTTCGAGAAAAGCCTGCTTTATGCCAGCCGGTCTTCCCTCATACAATCGGCTGTTATAAAAACGGGAAGCATCGTGGCTCACTCTCCCGGCTGTGCCGAAGGTACTGGTGGCAGTAGTATTATGTTTGGTGGGCTTCATGACGATAGTATTTTACATCATTGTGATGCTGAGCGGAGCGAAGGACCTAATACCTGCAGATGTAAAAATGACACTTCGATACAAATAAACCACCCGCAGATTCGGATCCTGCGGGTGGAAACAATAGCGGAATTACAGCTGCCAGGATAGCAATCTGCTTGCCATCCGGCGACCAGCTGTATAAAGTATAAGTATCTCCGAAAATTGGCTGGCTGAGTTGGCGCACATTCAAACCGTCTGCCTGCATCACGTACAAAGAAAAAATATTGTACTCGCCATGCCGCTCGGAAAGAAAGGCAATCTATTTACCGTCCTGCGAAAATATTGTCGATCTCTTCTTTTTTCTTTTCTTCCATAATTAAGGTTTAATGGTCATGGGCAAAAATATCTTAGCCAGGTCATACGCCACTATAAATAATTCATCGATGGTATCGGTATCCATATCTGAAATCATAATCACCTTTTGAGAATCTGGGGTGAAATCTATATTACGAAAATAGACATGTCCAGTATTGGCAGGGTTAGGGGTCATATTACCTGCCAACCCGCCAGTAATGGCAGTCTTATATAGACGATAACCCTCTGTTCCGGAACTCGTGCCAATATTCAAAACAACCCATGAACTATCCGGAGAAGATTCAATACCCCACACATTTTTTTGGATTGCAGCAGAAAAATCTGCCAACTGTGTTGGCGTTCCGCCGCTAATCGGCAAACTATAACCTTTATAATAGGTTGCATCATCAAACCTGCCATAATATAAAACCCGTGAGTCATCGGGCGAGATTATAAATTTATAGACGCCGTTTCCCGATGTAACCACCTGGCTAAGCCGGGTTACAACACTATTTCCCGCTGTTGAGATTTTAAAAATTTCAAATCTTCCATCCACAAGATAATCAGCACAATAGACTACCGTGGCACCGTCCGATGTGATAGCAAAATCGAAATATTTATTATCTAGACCGCAATCGATATTTCCACCGCTTACCAGCGATCCATTGAGTTTCTTCATGCTGGTATCTGGTCCCGCAATCGGCGCACTGTAGATTTCAAGCTTACTGGCATCATCCAAACTGCCGGTGAACACCACATAAGCGCTATTATTAGATATTCGAAGTTGATCGATAAGACCTTCTGGCAGAGAAGGTTTATCCAGTCGGACAGCCGTGCCTCCGCT
>JAAZNS010000280.1 GCA_012798185.1 Chloroflexota bacterium
CCAAATGATCAATTAATTCATATTAAACGGGGCGTTTTGCTGCAGGATATCGGTAAAATGGGCATTCCTGATTCAATTCTGTTGAAACCTGGCGCTTTATCCGAAGATGAATGGATAATAATGCGCCAACATCCATTATTTGCTTTTCAACTACTTTCCCCCATATCATATCTACATGATGCCATGGATATTCCATTATGCCACCACGAAAAATGGGATGGCAGCGGTTATCCGCGGGGGTTGAAAGGCGAAGATATTCCTCTTGCTGCCCGTATATTTGCTATCGTAGACGTTTGGGATGCTCTTTGCTCTAGCCGACCTTACCGCCCTGCTTGGACAAGGAAAAATGCTTTAGAGTACATCCAAAAAGAATCCGGCAAACACTTCGACCCTGCTGTTGTAGAAGCATTCTTAAAGGTTATTCTGGATGACTCTCTCCAACCGTAATAAGTCGCGTTTATTTCAATTCCTGGGTAGATGGTGGAAAAAACTTACTACTCCTTATGCGGCTGATGATATTGAAGCGCGCTTGGAGTATATGACCAAAGTCATTCTGCTGGTTATGACGATTACGCTATACATTTTTACACTGATCGTAATCGTAAGTATCATTTTCGATCCTTATGGATCCGAAGCAATCCTGATCATGGTTTCACTTGATATCGGCGCGACGATCAGCGTGTGGTTCACTCATCATGGCGGGTGGCGTTATAGTAAATATATTCCCCCTTTAGCTTTCATCCTTATGGGTATGGCAGGAACATACCTTTATGGCTTGAAAAACAACCTGGTGTTATTCTACGCATTGGCTGTTATACTGGCAGCGTTTCTTTTAGGTAACCGAAAGCAATGGGGTTTCTTAATTTTTTGTATAATTGCCCATTCCGTCATTGGTCTAATTTTCCATCCAACAACCCTTTTCGATCTTATTGCAGTCATAATCACACTATCGGGCTCATTGCTTGGCATCTCATTCCTGGTAACATTTGCCATGCAAGAAATGGATAAAATCCTATTAGAAGCTCGTGCAACCAATCAGCGAATCCTCTTTGAAGTGGAGGAACGCAAGCGGGTTGAAAAAGAAAAGCTTCTTTTTGCACAAAATTACGCCTTAGCTTTACAAAGTACACAAAAATTCTTCTTCCACATGAAAAAACGGGATGACGGTGAAATTTATACTTTTATTTATGATAAAAAAATACCTCCACAATTTGGCTTCAGCATCGAAAAGCTTCATAATAAAAATATAAAAGATATTTGGAATGAAGAAGTCTCGAACATAATATTGCCGCAAGTATTTCGGGCATTCAATGGTGAAGTCAGCAATTTGGAAGTTGAAATTAGCGGGATTTTTTGTCAATTCATTTTCACCCCGGTTTTTATTCGAAATACCATATCAGAAGTTTCGGGGGTTTGCACTGACATCACTGAACAAAAACGCGCTCAAATTGCATTGAAAGAGAGCGAAGAACGCTTACGTCGAATAACAGACAATATGATGGATATGGTTATCCAAACCGACCGTCATTTTTATTATGTGTATATCAGCCCCTCGGTGGAAGGCATTCTAGGATATAAACCTGAAGATTTAATCGGGAAATCGATCTATTATCTTGTTCATCCGGATGATAAATTACGCGAAATTTCTAACAGACAATTACTGGTAGATCAAAAAATCCCGACAAAAAGCGTTGCACGCTATAAACACGCCCGAGGCCATTATGTTTGGCTGGAAATGATGAACAAACCCCTGTTTGCTGCATCCGGAGAATTTACCGGAATCGACCAAGGTGCGAGGGACATTAGTGAAAACAGGCGGACTGAAGAGGCATTGTTAGCCAGTGAGAAGCGCTTCCGCTCAGTTTTTGATCATGCATCAATGGGAATTTCATTAATCGACCAGCACGGGTATATTCATATTACTAATGAAGCTAATTGTAAATTTCTGGGCTATACCCAGGAGGAATTAATTGGCAGTCTGTATTAAGATTTTGTGTATTCAGATGACAAATCTATTGATCAACAGTTATTTGCTGAGTTAGAATCTGGAAAACGCGAATTCTATTCCATTGATAAACGCCACATTTGTAAAAATGGAAAGATTATATGGGGCAGATTAAGTATTTCTTGTTTGCGCGAATCTGATAACAATTTCTCATATACCGTAGTGATTTGTGAAAATATCACCGATACAAAAAGAATAGAAACATTACAAAATTCTCTATACCGTATCTCGGAAGCAGCTGGATCCAGCCAGGATTTACCGCAACTGTATAAAGCTGTTCATTATATTATTGGAGAACTTATTCCTGCCAAGAATTTTTATATCGCACTCCATGATTCTGGAACAGACGTGCTCTCTTTTCCTTATTTTGTAGATGAATTCGATGAAAATCCCGGCATTGTAAAAATGGGGCGTGGATTAACAGAGTATGTATTGCGTTTAGGGCAACCGGTTTTGGCTTCCCCGCAAAAATTCGACGAATTAGTAAAAGCGGGCGAAGTAGAATCGGTTGGCACACCCTCCATCGATTGGATAGGCGTTCCCTTGAAAACCTCGCAAAATGCAACCATCGGGGCAATGGTCGTTCAAACCTACACCGAGGGCATACGATATACCGAAGAAGATAAAGATATGCTCACTTTTGTTTCGGTACAAGTGGGCATGGCTATTGAACGAAAAAGAGCTTATGAGGCGCTAAAAGAGAGTGAGCACCGCTGGCAATTTGCTCTGCAAGGAAATGGCGACGGCGTTTGGGATTGGGACCTCATTGAAAATACTGTCCAATATTCTCCCCGCTGGAAAGAAATGCTAGGATATGAAGATAATGAAATTGGCAACCAATTAGGGGAATGGTATTCTCGAATTCACCCGGAAGATTTCCCGCTTGTAAAAGTCGAATTACAGCGCCATTTCAAACATGAGACACCGGTGTTCGCTATAGAATACCGCATGTTATGCAAGGATAATTCATATAAATGGATTCTCGATCGCGGTAAAGTATTATCCTGGGCAAATGACGATTCTCCCATACGCATGATTGGCACACATTCGGATATAAGCCAAAGGAAACAAACAGAACAATGGCTGCGCATCCAGCATGACTTATCAGCAGCCCTGGCTTCAACCAGCATACTTTCCCAAGCAATAAATTATATCCTGCATGCTGCTGGTCAATTGGAATATTTTGATTGTGGTTGTATATATATCATTAATCGCCAAACAGGCGCACTGGAATTATCCAATTATTATGGCATTTCTCAGGAAGTTGCATTACAACTAAGGTTTTTTGAAAAAAACTATAATTTTGCCAACACGATTAGTAATCGAGAACCTGTATATCTGTCTCATTTCGCAAAGCAATCGAAAAATGGTGATCTTGGTTTCATCGAAAAATTAGGTGCCGTAGCAATTATTCCAGTATTACACGAAGACCATATTATTGCATTATTAATTTTAGGTTCTCATATGATCGATGAAATCCCCAATACAATCCGTCGCTCGCTCGAAAGTTTATCACTTCAAATCGGAAGTGTGTTGGCGCGCATCCAAACCCAGCAGGAATTAATTGAAAGCCGCGAGAACTTACAAACATTGTTTGATGCCGTAGATGATTTTCTTATCATTGTCGATCCATCCCTGAATATACTACAGTTTAATCCAGTGGTTCCAAAACGGCTTGGATATGCACCTAGTGAATTATCAAATATGGAGTTTTTTAACATTTATCCTGCTGAACAAAAGGAAAAAGCTGCAGAAATATTTAAAAACATATTACCAGAACAGACCGTATCCTGCTCTATTCCTTTGTGCGTAAAAGATAATGGTCAGATACCGGTGGAATCGCGCATCACTCGCGGAAAATGGAAAGGGAAAGAAGCTTATTTTATCATCTCACGTGATATCAGCGAACGGAAGAAAACCGAAGCCCGTCTTGAATACATGAGTTCTCATGATATCCTGACCGGGTTATACAATCGTAATTTCTTTGAAACAGAATTAAAACGATTACAAAACAGCCGTTATTACCCAATTACTATTCTAATCGCCGATGTCGATGGCTTGAAAGCAGTCAATGACAACCAGGGGCATACAGCTGGTGATAACCTGCTTAAAGCCTGTGCGCAAATATTTACTATATCATTCCGCCCGGATGATATTGTCGCCCGAATAGGCGGTGATGAATTTTGTGTTTTACTGCCAAAAACAGATCAGGCAACTGGGCGTCAAATTTTAAAACGTGTGTCAGAAAATATTAACCTATATAATTCCGATCATAAAGAATTACCGATTGAATTGTCGATGGGATTGGCAACCGGAGATAAAGAACATCAACTTAATCAAGTATTTATGCAGGCGGACTATGCAATGTACCAGATGAAAGAA
>JAAZNS010000003.1 GCA_012798185.1 Chloroflexota bacterium
TGTCATCGGCTGATTTTGGTAAATATTCGTCCCGCAATACTTTCGAATATTTGATCCAGATAAGCGCCCTTGGGTGCGAAATAATAATTGCCGCAATTCGCAGTTGGTGTGCCTTCTAATCCTGCACACGAATCATTTGCCCGCGAACCATCCTCGCCAATATTGGCAATATAGCGAAGCAACGGTGCACCGCCCGATGTTCCAAGCGCAATCGAATAAATAATAATATCTTCACCAAGCGGCTCATCTTCGTTATCAGAAACTAACAAACCTGCGTAATCTGCCATATCGCGGGCATAATCATCTACACTGTAAGGTTTGCTGGTTGTTGTATGAGTAGTCCCCGGCGGGCATTCATTTTCATCGGTGTCAATGCAATATCTGATGCTCGTATCCCAATCGATGCACAGTGTAGACCAAAAATTATTAGCAAGATCAGCACCTCCCCCGCAAAATCCATAAATAAAACTTTCGGGTATTTCGCTATAGGTGCTATGTGTATCACTTAAGTTGGGTATTCCGTCGGTTAAGAACAGGATAACCCACAGGCTTGCCTGTCGTCCTCCCTCTTTTAATTGGTCTGCAGCAACCCTGAGCCCGCAGCCAATACAAGTTGATAAAAGCGAAGTTCCCTCATAATAATGATTTGCAGAATCGATGTTGATGTCAGCCTCGGTGTATGTATCGTCTCCCCATTGTCCGTCATCATCCCAATCGAAGGTATCCAGTTTATCATCATCGTCGCAAGGCTCAAAAGTATCATCATCCCACATATCATGCCCAGGCTGATTGGGAGGATCGGAATATATAGTTAATTCGTCAGTACAAAGTAAATTGGGATCAGCATCCATGCCATCTCCATCCCGATCATCCGGGAAGATGGGATTGATGCTATGCACTACAGATAACGGATCAGGTTTGGAATACCATGCGGTGCGTTTCGAGGAAGCATCGTCATGGACTTGCACTTTATCTTTTGAACCATCATACGCATCTTTTGAATCGATTTCTTTGCTGACGCTTAATAAATCTGAAGTAAGAGGGACAACAACTTCAGCATCATAATTATATGTAACAATTGCCACCTGATCGTATCCATCGAACAAGTTGCCAACTAAACCAGCTGCAGCATCTTTTGCTTGACGCATGGGGTAACAATCATAACTCGCATTACAACTCGATGGGTCAAAATTATTGGCGTTTCCTGCATATCCGGGTGTAGCATATCCATCATCAGACAGGTCTATGTCAGATGCCATTGATTCTGAAGTATCGAAAACCAGCACCAAATCTACCGTGGCTGCTTCACCTACTGCGCTGGTAGTAAATGGGATCGATTCAACGCCAAACAACCGGAGAAAATAAACCGGCGATTCCTGGGTCGCTTCTACCCAGGCGAGCTTACGGGGCATCTCTCCGGCTGAAGTGTCTGGGCAAAGCTTTTCAAAATCTGGCGGAAGGTCGGAATCGGTGCATACATACACTTTTAGAGATGATACATCAGTCACATTATGAAGGATCAACAATTCTCTGGCAGATTCGGTAATTTTCGCTTTACGTTCTGTGTAAGAGGCTTGTGGATATTTAATATTATTGGCAGCTGCTACAGCAGCGGCATCTACAGCTCTTTTCAATTGGGTATAGGTAACATATAAGCTGCCTACATCAATCACTAACCCGATGAAAGCCAGCATCGCTACGAAGGTTAACGCTAAAATGATCAACGATTGACCTTTTTCGTATCGATGCGGAGAATTAACGCTTTGCCTGAAATTATAATTTTTCATTTTTCTCATCGGTGTTCTTATATTATTTATATCGATCCTTCATTATTAACCGCCAGACGAAGTAATTGCTGTAGGGGTTGGCACAGCTTCAGGTGCTGGCATTAATGAATATGCATGCATGCGCAGTTTCGAAGGGATTACTTGCGAAAATATCGGTAAATTCAATACTCGCTGGTAACAATAATACAGCTCAACAACAACAATTCCCTTCCATTGAGCAGTGTCGCTATCAGCATATAACATGGATTCCATTTTGCTATTGCTAAAATATGGCTCTGTGAGTATTACATTCCCTTTACAATCTTTCGCCCAATTATTTCCATAAAGAGACCACATATTATCTTCTTTACCCGGTGAACCGACTTCAGGCCAGCGGTCGGAAACAATAGTGCGGTCTTGGATTGTAAACACCGAAATTGTTACATCGGTATATTCATCTTTCGAAATATTGATAAATTGGTTAAAAGTTGGATCGATGAAAAAACAAGCGGTGTCATTATAATAATCCAGTATTGCATCTTGACACTTGTCAACCGATGCTAAATCGCTGCTATACGTACGATAATCTCGGCTTGATGCAAATCGGGCAGCTTCACGGGTTAAATCCAGGGCGGTGAGATAGGTGAATATAAAGAAGGCAAGCTCGACCATACCTGCAAGCAGCAGCAATAATACAGGTATAACCAGCGCCAGCTCAACAAAGCTTTGTCCGCGATTCTTTTTTATTTTTTTCAACCTAAATATATGATTCATTGTTTAAAATAATGAACGCTTACAAATTTTTCCAATTATGGTAAAAAATGATAATAAAAAAACATTAACAGGGTAAAAATACCCTTATTATATTAATTCAATCATATTATACAAACCAAATGACAGATAAATATATGACTTGGGTACTATACCACTTATTAGTTTTGTAAGGTTGTAGAATTTTGTAATAAATTTAGAAAAATGATATCTAGTTGATAAAAAATAGCAATATCGCTGCACCCATTACAATAAAGGGTCCATAAGGAATAGCCATGTAAGCATGATATTTTCTTTTAAATAACATATAGATTAAATACAATGCACTAAATCCTCCTGCCATAAAAATTGTCACAGTAATCCCTGCCACAATCCCTGGCCAGCCTAACAGAAGTCCAACAACCCCGCTGAGGTTTACATCACCAAAACCTAGGGCTTCGTCTTCACTATGCCCGTTATATACCTGCTCACCTTCATCTGAGGTTTTTTTTATCTTTTTGAAAAGGATTATGCCGAAATAATATAAGACCAGCATAATAAGAAAACCTAATACGCCGCCCAAAATCGTCGAAATGAAGCCATGCATCCAAGTTCCAATCCCTAATCCGAGTATTACTCCGACTATACTTACTGAATGCAGTATCAAGCGGTGCTCGAGGTCAATAATGATTACTAAAAAGAAATAAACCCAAAGAATTAACCCAAGGATAAAACTCATTCGGTGGTTTGGGTAATACCAAAGATATAATGTTAATAGAGGAAAAAGCAATTCCACGATGAATGTTCGAGTTTTTCGATGTTGACCGCATTGCGGGCACGTGCGCGGCCATAAGAAGTAATTTTTTAAATCTAGTTTCGTATGGCATTGTCGACAACATGGTGCGACTAATCTGCGGTAATCGGGTAAAGTATCGGCTAAATAATTAATGAGTACCCCACACAAAAGCCCATTTAATAAAATCGGAATAATCCATGCCATTGGTTGATTATAGCAGGCTAATGGTATACTTCATAACATCATACCTCACAAATTCTAAAGGCGAAAGTAATTTATTGGAGAGTAATTTACGATGGAAAAATTCGTGATCGAAGGTGGATATCCCCTTGCCGGCGAAGTCACCCCTTCTGGAAATAAAAACGCAGCATTACCACTCCTTGCTGCGTGCACATTAACAGACGAACCAGTTATTTTACATAATGTCCCAGATATCCGTGATGTTAAAACAATGCATGAATTACTTAAAAGTTTGGCGGTTAAAATCGAAAAGATTGATACCCATTCACTAAAAATTTGCGCCAAAGATATTAAACCTTCAAATTTAGACCCCGAAATCTGCCGTCAAATCCGTGCCTCGATTTTATTGGCCGGCCCAGTTATTGCGCGAACCGGGAAGATCATTCTGCCTCCACCTGGAGGGGACATCATTGGCAGACGGCGCCTCGATACCCATATCCTGGCTTTAAAAAAACTTGGCGTTCAAACCAATTACGACAGGCTGCAAAAGCAATTTACATTTACCGGAGAAAAATTATTGGGGGATGAAATTTTGTTGGATGAAGCCAGCGTAACAGCCACCGAAAACGCAATCATGGCTGCTGTTTTGGCTAAAGGGAAAACTATTATTCGAAATGCGGCTTCAGAACCTCACGTTCAAGAGCTCTGTCATTTTTTAAACACGCTTGGTGCTCATATCGAAAATATCGGGTCTAACACTCTCTGCATTGAAGGAGTTCAAAAACTTCATGGCGGTGAATTCACTATCGGTCCAGATTACCTTGAAGTGGTAAGTTTTATTGGCGCATCGGTTGTCACCAAAGGGTCTATCCGCATTAAAAATGCTGGACCAGAATATCTGGGGATGATTTCAGTAGTATTCAATAAATTAGGCGTCCGCTGGGAAGTAGAAGGACAGGACATCCTGGTGCCTGCAGAACAAACTTTGGTGATCGAACCCGATTTGGGAGATGCCATTCCAGAATTTTGCGTTATGCCCTGGCCAGCATTCCCCACAGACTTAATGAGCATTGCTATTGTTGTCGCGACTCAATCCAAAGGCAGCGCATTATTTCATGATTGGATGTATCCCAGCCGTATGTTCTTTTTAGATAAATTAGTCGCAATGGGCGCCCAGATTGTATTATGCGATCCACACCGGTGCATCGTTCAAGGACCTACCCAATTGTATGGAGAAAATATGGAAAGTCCCGATATCCGGGCAGGCATGACTCTCGTACTGGCAGCGCTGGCAGCCGAAGGAAAATCTACGATTAGGAATATCGGTCAAATCGACCGCGGGTATGAACGTGTCGAAGAAAAGTTACGGAATCTCGGCGCTCGAATCACCAGAATTCAAGAATAAAAAGCCAAAGTTTTATTCATCCTTTTTACCGGTCACTTCCAAGAATTGGTTTACTACCTCGCGCAACATAACTTCTGGTAATGCGCCGACTTGCCGATGAATAATTTTGCCATCCACAATGAATAACATGGTTGGTATTCCCTGAATCCCATATTTAGTTGCCCATTCCGGGTTTTCATCGGTGTTTACTTTAGCAATTAGTATTTTATCGGCATATTCTTTTGCAAGCTTTTCAAGGGTTGGTGCAACCATTTTACATGGCCCGCACCAGGGAGCCCAAAAATCAACGATAGCTGGAATTTTCGATTGCAGAATCGTTTTTTCAAAGGCGGCATCAGTCACGTGAATAGGTTCGTCGATCATATATATAATTCCTTTCAAACTTTTGATTAAGTGTACATTGTCAAGCTTTGTTTGAATTTGAGAAGTCTGCGATTATGCACCGTTTACAAACATCTCACATACAAAAACTCACTCAGGTAGGTTTAGATATTGCGTTTATTTTATAATATCTATGGTAATATCATTGCGATAATTCGATTATGGTTTCCTTCAAGAATACTTACCTAACCAACATCTATAAAGTTTCAACTCCTGTCTATGAAGGCCCGTTAGACCTTTTATTGCAATTGATCGAAAAATCTGAATTGGATATTACTAAAGTAGCTATTGCACAGGTTACCGATCAATATTTGCAGTATTTACATCACTTAGATGCATATCAGCCTGAAGAGGTTTCAGCATTTCTAGTAGTTGCTACCAGATTGATACAAATTAAATCAGAAGCATTGCTGCCCAGACCGGTCATTAGAGAAGAAGGCGAAGAAGATCCAGGGGTTGCATTAGCACATCAGCTGATCTTGTATCGTGCTTTTCGTAATGCTGCGGAATATCTCGGAATACGCGAATCGAGCGGTTACACCTGTTATATTCGATTGGTTCCTCCTCCCAAAATTGAAGCAAACCTTGATCTTGGTGGATTGGGATTATCGGATTTAGTTGCTGCAGCAAATGATATTTTCTCACAGATTGGTGATAATCCCACGATTAAGAACGTTGTTGTAGCCAACCATGTTACTATTCGCCAGAAAATCATGCTAATTGCCAGTCTTTTAAAACAAAAAGGAAAACTGTCATTCAGTTCTTTCCTATCCGATATAAATTCTAGAATTGAAACCGTGGTGACTTTTTTAGCTGTTCTTGAATTAATTAAACAGAAAATTGTTCAAGCTACGCAAGAAAATTTATTTGGCGAAATTGACATAGAACTTACTGCATCATTAGAAGATATTGATCAAATAGAATTAGAGTTTGGCGAATGAGATAATGGCTATGCGCATTATTAAGGGCGATATTCTTTTTTTATTCCAACACCATCGTTACAGGACAATGATCAGAACCTAAAATCTCTTCATGGATTACCACATCTTTTACCCGAGAAATTATCGATTCGCTTACTAAAAAATAATCGAGCCGCCACCCTATATCTCTTAACCTGGCATTGAAGCGATATGTCCACCACGTGTATTGCACACGATCCGGATATAAATAGCGATAAACATCGATGAATCCATGCTGCAGATACTTATCCAGCATGGCGCGCTCCTCAGGTAAAAATCCAGATGTTGTTTCATTTTCTTTCGGGTTGCGCAAATCGATTTCTTTATGCGCCGTATTGAAATCCCCGCAGATGATGATGTTTTCTCCTTGATTATGTATTTGATCAAGAAATACCAAGAGATTCTCATAAAAATCTAATTTATACTTCAACCGTTCCAAATCACGCTGCCCATTGGGGAAATAAATATTGAACAACCTGAAATTATCAAATTGCATTTGAATCACACGCCCTTCGTCATCGAATACCGCATTCCTTAACCCTATCTCGTATGATTTTGGTGGAATCTTATAGAGCGAAGCAACACCGCTATAACCAGGTCGTTTCGCTGGATTCCAAATGACCTGATAATTGCCAAGACTTTCAATCTGGTCATGATTTATCTGTTCGGGACGCGTTTTTATTTCTTGAAGACAAACGATATCTGCATTATGAGGTTTGATATAATCAAATGCATTTTTCGAAAGCGCTGCCCTCAGCCCATTAACATTCCAGGTTGTAATCTTCATATCGATTTTTCCTATCAGGTAATTTTTCCCATTATAATCGAGCCTGCATGGTCTTAGTTTTATGCTAAAATCCTGCCTTAATATATTCATAAAAAGAAGAAACTCCCATGAAAAATATCATTCAACCACTCAAAGGCACCAGAGATTTTTACCCGCAGCAAATGGCGGTGCGCAATTGGCTATATGGAAAAATTCGCAAAATTTCAGAAGCATTTGGATACCAGGAATATGATGGACCATTTTTGGAATCGATTAATCTTTATGCAGCGAAATCTGGAGAAGAGCTGGTAAAAGAACAGTCTTATGTGTTTCCTGACCACAGCGGCGATTTAATCACTCTAAGACCGGAGTTAACCCCTACTTTAGCCCGGATGGTGGCTCAAAAACAAGCCCAATTAACTTTTCCCCTTCGATGGTGGTCATTCGGACCATTTTGGCGATATGAACGTCCGCAGAAAGGAAGATCGCGTGAGTTTTTCCAATGGAACATCGATATTATTGGTATCGATTCTCCACAAGCCGATGCTGAGCTAATTACCATTATTGCCAGCTTCTTTAAAGAAATCGGTTTGTTATCTCAACACGCACGCGTCATGGTTAATAGCCGTAAATTAATCGATGCAGAGCTGGCTGCCCTGGAAATTTCACCTGAAAAACGCATTGGATTATTTAAAATAATCGATCGTCGGAGTAAATTATCTCCCGCCGAATGGGAAGCCTATTTATTAGATTTTGGTTTAAGTGCATCACAGTATAAATCGCTAATATCTATTCTTAATAACACATCTTTATGGGAAAAATCCCCCGAACTTGTTACCGTGTTTTCAACCCTAAAAGCATTCGGGGTTGAAGATTATGTTCAATTCGATCCAAATATTGTACGTGGCTTGGATTATTACACCGGTATTGTCTTTGAAGGTCAAGAAATTCAAGGAGAATTTCGACGTGCAATTTTGGGCGGCGGTAGATATGACAATCTACTGGCTGATGTTGGCGGGCAGCCTCTGCCTGCTACTGGATTTGCTATGGGAGATATGGTTATTTCTCTAATTTTGGAGAAATATGGCTGCCTTCCCGTAAATATTGGAGAAAATCCGGCTCCTGTATTTATTACGATTTTCGATGAAAACTCCCGATCAACTTCTTATTCCCTCGCTATGCAACTTCGTCAAAATGGTATCAACGTCACCTGTAATTTAGAGACCGAAAAATTATCCAAGCAATTAAAATACGCCGACAGACTTGGTGCAAGAATTGCATTAATTGTTGGTCCAGATGAACAAAATAATCATACAGTCACAATAAAGGAACTAAAAGCCGGTATACAACAAACGATAAATCAGTCTGAGCTGCTATCAACGATCCGCTCAATTCTTGAAAAGCCTTTGACTTAATGATAAAATATCGCCCTGGTGTGATAAAAAATTATAGAAATAAGATAGTAAATTTCCAGTAACAAAAGTTATATATCACACATAAAATTACATGGTGGATGTAGCTCAATGGCAGAGCACTTGACTGTGGATCAAGGTGTTGCGGGTTCGACCCCCGTCATCCACCCTAGCTTTTATACTGTCAGGACAGCCCTATTTAATTGTTAATCGTTTCATTGATGGCTCTTATATGGTCGGGTGTGCTTCCGCAGCAAGCTCCGATCAACCTGGCGCCCGCTTCTCGAACTTTTAACGCATAATCTTTCATAATTTCGGGAGTACCATCATAAACGATCTGTTGATCGATCATCTTTGGTAAACCAGCGTTAGTTTTTGCTACCAGAGGTATTTGTAGATTTAATTCGTGCATTTCTTTGATCGCCGATATCAATTCAACTGGTCCTCTTCCGCAATTTCCCCCTATTGCATTGACATCATGTTTTGCGAGAAAATCAGCTGCTTTTGTTGGTGTCACACCCATCATTGTTTTACCGTGTGTATCGAATGACATCGTAACAGAAATTGGAAGGTCGCTAACTGACCGAATCCCCTCTATCGCTGCATTAACTTCATTTAAATCGCCCATTGTTTCGATCCAAAATACATCAATGCACCCATCTGCTAATCCCTTAGCTTGTTCGGCAAATGCTGATTTTGCTTCATCGTATTCAATTTTCCCATAAGGTTTAAGCAATTCCCCTAATGGACCTACCGACCCCCCCACAGCGACTAGTTTTCTCGCCTTGTCAGCTTCGGCTTTGGCGATTTGCGCAGCTTTTTTATTCAATTCATATACCCGATTTTCCAGGTTATATCGTTTCAAACGGTAATTGGTTCCTCCAAATGAATTGGTAATAATTATTTGCGCGCCAGCGTCAATATATTTCTGGTGGATATCCCCAATATATTCAGGATGAATATCATTCCATAATTCCGGCGACTCCCCCGTTTTTAGTCCTAAAGAGAACAACATAGTGCCCATCGCCCCATCTAGGATGATAATTTCTTTCGAATTTAATAACTCAAGGAATTTATTCATTTTCACCACCGCCGTATAAAATTGTTGCAAGGGTTTGATCTATACCCTCAACCAAAGGTTTTTAGCATTAATTGCGGTTGCAAAATCACCACCATATATGAAAGATAAACCGCTCTTTTCGCATATTAAACACAGTTTGGGCATTACCAGCGAGTATTTTCACTATATGGGTCAAGTTCGTAAGGTAATTAAAACACCCATCAGTGCCTTATAGTTCATGCTGATTTTGCGGATTGCCCTTCTTAGTTAAATATTATTATAATGCAACATTTATCTATTGAAGAGTAGTGTTACTTTTACAACTTAAACTAGTTTTTTCTGATAGTTAAAACGAACCCCTTAGATTGCAATAGATACAGTAGCAATTTCAATCATATAAAGAGGTAGTTGTACCTGAGGTACCCTGGTCGATAGCTAAAATATACATGTTCGTTTATTTCATCTCAGGTTCAAAAATGTTTTACTTTGTATATTTCATTATTTGTATCGAAACACAAAACTTAATTTATTTCATCATCTTCCAAATTTCTTTCCAAAGGTTTTCCCGGTCCCAATTTAAAAATATTAACATATCACCCAGGGTAAAACGCTCCCGCATTAACGGGGCGCTCATGAAAGCAAAGTACGCCTGTTCTTCAGATGCGGGAGGCGTCAACTGCGCAAAGGTAAGCGGAGCTTCGATAGCGCACAAGATTTCCAATAATCGCTCCGGTTTTCTGCTCCAGGCAACTAGCGTTTTGCTTATTTCTGGCCAATCTTTTAAAAAAGCTTCAAAAGTAGAACGTTGAGTATACCATTTATCCAATTTCGAGCGATAGTGCGCCCAGCACTCTTCACCAACCTTACCCGAGGGGTCAACTTGAAGGAAAATCTTTGTGAGGTTATTGTGCATTTGATCTGAAGTGGGATAACAAGAAGCCAGGTTAACTTCTTGAGGTATGAATTCCTGCAGAAAGTGTTGATACGCTCCTGCAGCCAGTAACGTCGCCAGAGAAACTTGCGAACCATGTTGCGCCAACGGTTGGTGGGTTACCTCAGCCATCATATCTAAAATATGCGACATTACATGTTCGTATCCCGACATTGGCGTGGTAGCATGAGAAAGCGACATTGCCAGACCGCCTAAAGCGATTAATTTTGCTAATTTCTCCATACCCTCTGCTGTTTTATCGTGAA
>JAAZNS010000281.1 GCA_012798185.1 Chloroflexota bacterium
ACTGCATGAAGCTTGGCAAATTGGCAGCCAGCATCCTCTACCGCAGATATCCAGAATCGGTAAGGTATTGATAGCTGGCATGGGAGGTTCTGCGATAGGCGCCGACTTGCTGGTGAGTTATATTGCTGAACAGTGCCCGCTGCCTGTTTTCGTCCACCGGGATTATGGTTTGCCTGCCTGGGCAAATGGAGCAGACACCTTGGTGATAGTCTCTTCTCATTCCGGCAACACCGAAGAAAGCCTCTCGGCATTCGAAAAAGCCCAAGAGAATCACTGCTCGTTACTGACAATAACCACCGGAGGAAAACTGGCAGAACTTGCTACACAATCGGGCATTCCTGTGTGGTATTTCCCAAACCGCGGTCAGCCGCGTACAGCGGTTGGTTATTCATTTGGGTTGTTGCTGGCGCTTTTTACCGGCTTGCGGTGGATTGCCAACCCAAAAGATGAGCTGTATTCAACGATTGATATCATGCGCCAGCAGCAACAATCGTTAAGAGCCGATATTCCCGCTATTTCTAATCCTGCCAAACGCATGGCAGGGCAGCTCATCGGACGGTATGTAACAGTAATCGGTTCAGGGATTCTCTCACCGGTCGCCAGAAGATGGAAAGGACAAATTAACGAGCTGGCAAAAACCTGGGGACAATTCGAGTTCATCCCCGAAGCTGATCACAATTTACTTTCTGGATCTCAAAATCCCGAAGAAATCCTGACAAAAATTATGATTCTCTTTTTGCGCTCGCCTAGTGACGACCCGCGCAACCGTATGAGAATCGAATTGACAAAAAAATCATTCATGCTGCAGGGATTATGCACCGATCTGATTGACGCAAAGGGCAACACTCCCCTGGAAAATTTATGGACCCTCCTGCATTTTGGTGATTATATGGCTTATTACTTGGCAATGGCATATAAAACCGACCCCACGCCTGTAGCAGCTATTGAAGCTTTTAAAATAGATATGAAAAAAGGGGGATGATTAAATCAACCCATAATTACTCAGCCGCTTGAGTGCATTTCCGAATTTAAGATGAAATTCGGGATTATTCCACCATCACCTGTGCCGCTACAAAAGCCCTAATATTAATGCACCAATTACTAATCCAATGATCATCCCAGCAATGATATCAGAAAGATAATGCAATCCCATCGCAACCCTGGCAAGCGATACCAAGGGCGCCCAAATTGCCAGGGTAAAGCCAAACCAAAAAACATCAAAGCTGGAAGCCAGTACTGCCAACATAAAAGCTCGGGCAGCATGACCAGAGGGAAAAGAATGAGGGTCTGTGATCCGATAGATATTCCCCCACTCTCCTTCAGGACGTTTGCGCCGGATCGTAAACTTCATTGCCATAACCAGCACCGCCGTTGCGATGACTCCCAGCGCTAAAATGACGCTGCGTGTTTTCCATTCCGCAGAACCCCAAAGCCATAACAGCATTAATCCGATAATCCAAAACCACGAATCGCCTGAGTGAGCCAGAATCCCTGCAATTGACCGCAATAATCCCGGATTTTCTGCAACCCTTATCCGCTGGGATAATGTCCGATCCCATTCTCCCAAACGATCAAAAGTTAAATTACTCATGGCGCGTTTCTGCGGGCTAAATCGGCTCGAAGAATTTCCAATTGGTGAGGTTTATCGATATCCATCCCAATTTCGGCGTATGGACATACAATTACTCTTCCGGTCACATTGAGCCTCTTAGTAACCGTTTTTACTGCTTGATCGAGCGAAATGGCTCGCAATAATAAGAGAATTAATGTATCGTACCCTACTAAAGCGGCTTGTTTGAAAACATTTTTACGTGCCGCAATGATCTTGCGCCAGGTTGCCTCATTCGCCAAAACAGTATTGGTGCGGATAACATTCAAATCCCCCCCGCATAAGGTAATATCCTTTAAGTAAGTATATGAACGTTTGGAAGTTGGGAATCGTTTTTCCATCACTTCCTTCTTGATGATATTGTAATAAATATCGTCATCAGTCTCCATTGCCGTCGCGACCACCCAATCCACCATTTCACCAGTAATTGCCGGAATATCAGAAGAAACTGCTAATGCATGATGAGCTTGAGGGGAAATCTCAACCAATTTATTAACCCCGCCTCGGATATTTTCCAACATTTCCCCCTGGTTGGGTAGCATGGCTGCCAGTTTTTTACTGTTGATACCGCAATTTTCGGGAAGCCCAATAATTACAACTTTTTCCACGCTTCTTGCTTCATCGAGAGCATCCAATACCCATTGGATCATAGGTTTGCCTGCGATATCCAATAGAGCTTTATGTTCTCCTTTGGTGAAATCGTAAAGGGGTTCACCGGGTTGAGGAATTCCTCCAGCAGTTACAATGGCGTCCATTTTAATTTAACTCCTGCAATTGAGGTTCGAATCGCAATTGATCCAATAACTGATTCAATTCCTCATTGGTCAATTTTCG
The DNA here is from genome assembly GCA_012798185.1 of Chloroflexota bacterium. Taxonomy (GTDB): domain Bacteria; phylum Chloroflexota; class Anaerolineae; order Anaerolineales; family UBA4823; genus JAAZNS01. The sequence continues at coordinate 2,444 of JAAZNS010000281.1, forward strand.
CCCTTTTCCGGCAACTGCTACTAAAGCTGCTTCCATCATATTAGTGCCAAATGAGCGCCCCTCCAAAACCGGTGTTGAAGTAATCAAGTATTTAATCCCGGTTTCACGGAACAATTCTACATCAGCAGGCGTGGTAGTATTGGTGGCAATGACCTTTCCTTCTAATTTATAGGGCATATAACGTTTAATATAATGGCAGTCACCAGCAATAACCGTAGCCCATCGATAGTATTTTTCCCATTTGGGGGTACGAATTTCCTGTTTTTCTCCGATTGGGTAAATCCATGAAAATGGTAAGCGTCCAACGACTGGCATCATCAGCGCAGCTAATATCTTTAAAGTATTTTCGCGGTGAATTGGAATAGGAATTCCAAATGAAAACATAAAATCGCCAAACACGCATTCATACCCCCCATTGAGAAAAGACATGGTCATGCCCCAGCGATCAACTCCCATAGTGATGAAGACTTTCTTTTCTTTTACGTAATCCCCAATTTTTTGATGAATGAAATTGGCGAGTTTATGTTCGAGCGTGTTTTTAAGCCCTGTGCCATCCACCACTGGGGTTTTTTCTACAAAGCGGATCAGGGATTGAACTGAATATAAGGGGTACCATTTTCCGGCAGTCATTATACCCAAATCGGCGCCGCCAACGCCAAAAGCATCTACTTTCCCATCCAATTCTTTATAGAGCTGTGCGGCTTTCTCCATATCGCCATCGGTGCCAATCCGTTCAATACTCACTTTTTCTCCAAGCAATTCGACTTCAACGGCTTTATCACGTTTGGATGAGCCAATACTGATACTTACAGCACGTTTCATGGTGCGCTACCTCCATAGGAAAAATTATCATTTTTTTCGTACCTTCTCCCCAATAAACAATCAATTCTTGAGTATACTCCAAATCTCATTAATCCGTAACTACTCAGCCTGCAGGGGGCATCTCCGAATTTTAGGCTATTCCACCATGGCTGAATAGTTTCCATTATTCACTCTGAATCCTTCTTATCGCTCTTTCGAAATAAGAACCATACCACGACCGTTGCTGTTGCATATAAAAGGCTGGTCATTGCAAATAATGGATTAAAGCCATACCGCGCCTGGATAACCCCAGAAATGTATGGGCCTATTGCCCAACCCATTTGCCAGTTCAATTCCAAAATGCTGTTCAATGCGCCATAATGCTGCTCATCGACATGTTCCATCGCAAAAGCATGGTATAGAGGAACAGCCATATTCATTAAAACACCACGAAAAAGAAAACTGATCGATGCAAATATTAAAATTGGCGAATATCCTAAGATTACCAAGAACAATACGCTGCTTAATTGAGTTAATACAACTGCTTTAATCTTTCCACCTAAGAGATCAGCAATTTTAGGACCAATGATTGAACCTAAGCCTGTCAGTAATGCCAATAAACTGAATAAGATTCCTAATTTTTGATCGGGCAGAGCAAATTTATCCAGGAAAAATACATTCATATAAGGCATTAAAACAGCTGCCCCAAACCCGATTATTAAATTGGGCAATGCCAACTTCAAGGTAAACGGTTGGATCAGGAGATTCCAGATCGAGGTTTTCTCTGCATTCATTCCATTTTGTTCATATGACCGTTCCTCATGCAGGAAAATAAGAGGAATTAATGTCAAAATGCTGATGGCAACACTAACCAAAAGGACTGCTTGATATGCAGCGGCATCTCTGGCAGGTACCTGCAGTATTTTTGCAAAAAGATCGGGAAGCTGCCCAGCAAACAGATTTCCGACCGCTCCCGATATAGTCCACAGCCCATAACTTAAACTAAATAATAACGCTCGATTATCCTTATCAGAAGCTTTCATCATAAAAGGCGCTTGGCTAATATAAAACAGCATTGCTGCCAAGCCTCCTATAAAAGCAGCTAATAATATCAAGGTTGGGGATGATAACAGCAACTGAAACACCATACAGCCAATATTGATCCCCGCTCCGATTATCATAGAAATCTTTCTTCCTAAACGATCCGATAACACTCCCAAGGGGATACCAAAGATCAAAGCCGCGACAGACGGCATAGCATTCACTAAACCGAGGTATTCTTTGCTAAACCCTCTCTCGAGAATATAGAAATTAAAAAACAGCTGCCAATTGCTGATCGCAATACCATCAATGACAATCGCAATAAGAAATAAACGCGCTGGACGTTTCAAACTTTTCGTTTGATGGGTTAATAAACGAACCATGATTTATCAGTTCAAAACAGATAAGGTAAAACTCAGGTCAAGTCTGGCTGCTTCATGTGCCATGATGTCGCTTGCTGGTAAGCATTGGCAGCTCGTAATAAAGCCGCTTCGCCCCATGGACGAGAGATCATCTGCAATCCCACCGGCATCCCAGAGTGATCGAAACCACACGGCAAAGAAAGTGCCGGCAATCCGGTTAAATTAAAAGGCGATGTAAAACGAGTCAATACCGGCGCTACACGAACTGAATCAAGGTCTTTAATCGGGGGAGCAGTAATTGGCGTTGTAGGGGTTAATAATATGTCGAAATCACTAAATAAATTTTCGAATTGGCGTCTTAATTGATTTTGAGCTTGTCGCGCCAGGATATAATCCCGCATTGAATAAGAAGCGCCTTTTTGCAGCCTCTCGAAAACATCCCCTCCAAACCATTGCGGGGTAGATTTCATGCGTTCAGCATGAATCACTGATGCCTCGCTGGTCACAATCAATCCATTTGTAGAAGCAGCTTCATAGCCGCCCGGAAATGGGACTTCTTTTACATCAGCACCACATTTCCGCAACACATTAGCTGCCTCGTTCACAGCAGATAGAACTTCATCATCCGCATTTGTGAAATGAGAATCATTCGCCAAAGCTATTCGCCATCCCTTGACTCCTTGTTTGATCTTACATAAATAATTATCCACCGGTACATTTTGCGAAACCGGATCACTGGCATCATATCCCGCTATACTTTGTAACAATAAAGCAATATCTTCTACATTCCTTGCCATTGGTCCGGCGTGATCACAAGTCCAACTAAGTGGAAAAACTCCCTTTAAACTCACCCGTCCATAAGTAGGTTTTAAACCGACCACGCCGCATAAAGACGCCGGGATGCGGATCGATCCGCCCGTGTCGCTGCCCAAAGCTGCCCAACAAAAACCAGCAGCCACAGCAGCCGCTGAACCTCCCGACGAACCACCAGTGATACATTCAGTATTCCAGGGGTTGCGGCAGGCTCCATAATGAGGGTTGATATTGGTAATTCCCAGCGCAATTTCGTGCATGTTAGTTTTTCCAAGGCATATAACGCCTGCTTCATATAATGTGTCTACAATCCGCGCGTTTTCCTGGGGAATATTTTCAGAAAAGAACCTGCTGCCCAATGTCGTCCGTATCCCCTGAGTATCGAATAAATCCTTGATCGCTATTGGTATTCCGCTTAATGGGGATGTGAATTTATCAGCCTGCGTACATTTTTTTGCCTGGATGATTGCTTGTTCCTGGCAAAGGGTTATAAAACAATTAAGTTTTGGGTTAACTGCTTCAATTCGCCTAAACAGATCTTGCGTCAATTCGAGCGGAGAAATCTGCTTGGTTTGAATCAATTGCGATAATTGTGACAAGGTGAGGTTTGCACTATCCATAATTTAATCCTTTTTTTCTGGATAACTGTTGTTGAGCAAAGCTGCCAAATCCTGCTGAAACTGAAGAATATTTTCAAAACGTATGGCATGCATTCCCGCCATCAGAGCCCCTTCGACATTCATTGGAAAATCATCGATAA
>JAAZNS010000282.1 GCA_012798185.1 Chloroflexota bacterium
CCCGTAGAAGATCTTCTTCATGGCATCCTGAGCCTGAACGGGCAGGGAGTCCATCATACGACCAATCGACATCGGTTCGTTTCGCAAAGCAAAATCCATAGCCTGAGCAAATGGGGCCATGAAGGCGTAAAAGTTACAATACTGCTCCAGGACATCCTTGCCGAATTCCTCGGCGATGTATTGCATCTGTTCTTCGGGGTTGGCGTACATCCTGAACGGTTTTCTGCCTTTGTCGCGCCCCGCAATCACCACACCAGCGCATTTAGGGTAGATCAACTCGAGACCAAATTCACCTAAGTCCAGTGCATCCCACAACCAACCCAACCTAGCAAACATAAGATACCAGGCACCACGGTTATGGATATAACCAGGGAAAATATGCGCGTTGCTCGCGATACCACCGACATAGTCATTCATCTCGAGGCAAAGTACATTTTTGCCTTCTTTTTGTAATAGCGTTGATGCAATTAATCCGGTATGCCCTGCGCCAATTGTAATTACATCGTAGTCAGCCATTGTTATCTCCTTATCCTTATTTTCTTACGGGAGGTTTTTTGAAAGATATCGGGATACATCCAGTTTGTTTCTGCTCTGGAAATTTGAGTGTATGTTATGTCTTTTTATATATGGATTTTATTTGCACCTCCTCTCACAACTTATCACTTGATTGAGTAGTCACTCAATTTAAGATAAAAATAAAAATCTACCCTCCAACAGCTGTTAAGTAAATTTCCCAGCTACGCTCCATAAAATATTTGTCCTGCTGATGCTCTGGGTATTTATGCAGGAATGAAGTGGTAGTAGCGATGACTGACCTTGAGATTTCGATCCGAAATGGTGATGGAATTTCTTTAAGATAATGATGCTCACTCGCATACTGGCTTACATTTTGAAAAGCCTGGTAAAGTTTTTTAATTTCCTCATGCTGATTAAAAGTGAATTGACCAGCAATGAGCGAGCCATCAAATAATTGTATGTATTGAAATTTGTTCCAATTTTCCAACCCCCAATTGACACTCTTTTCCCAACCGATCCGGACAAGTTTTTTGAACTCTCTTAAATCAGTTTTGTCAAAATTAAGGAATGTATTTAACCAAGCCCTAAAATTTTCAAGGAGGCAACGCTCGTATAACGTAATGATTAAATCGTTTTTTGTGGGGAAATAATGGAATAGTAAACCGGTAGATACCCCAGCATTTTGGGTAATTTCACCCGTGCTGGCAGTAAATCCTTTTGTCACGAATATTTTTAAGGCGGATTCGAGGATTTTCTCTTCAGCGTTCATCTTATTGATTGATTACTTACTCAATATTATAGTAATATTTTCAGTTATGTCAATAGGTCACTTTCTGTAAATACCTTCATTTTTGTATGGTGTTCTATACGTCTATTTTGTTTGACGCTCCCCACGCGACCAAGTATAATGCGCAATTAGGCGTTTATTCCAGGATACGATACGAGAGTGTTATGGCTTTAAAGGGCAATCTGCGTGATTTCACCATCTCCCAGCTTTTAAATCTTATTAATATTGCGAATAAATCTGGCACTCTGGTTGTGGATGGCTCCGGGGAGACTGTATCGGTTTCCTTCCGTCAGGGCAAGCTGGCATATGCGCAAAAAAGCCAGGAAGATAACAGCCTGGCGGCAATTCTATATCGCGCCAAGAAGATCAACAGCAACCAGCTGCAAAGTATAAAAATGCGCGGCAATCAGATGAATGATAAACAATTGGGTTTGATGCTGATTAATGCCAATTACCTCACGCAAAAAGAAATTCTGGTTTGTCTGCAAACGCATTACATCAACCTGCTCAGCGGGTTGTTTACCTGGAATGAGGGGAATTTTAAATTCGAGAATGATATGCCTCCACCCAGCGATAAAATCACCGTGCATATCGGGTTGGAAAATATTATCATGGAAGGCACCCGCCGGGTAAAAGAATGGGAACATCTGCAAGATGAAATTCCCAGCCTGGAAATCGCCTTGAAGTTTGCCGACCGCCCCGGCACTAATATTAAAAATATCAGTTTGAGTGTGGATGAATGGCGGGTAGTTAAATATATCAGCCCGAAAAACACCCTTACCCAAATTGCCCGCGCCGCCCAGTTGGATGACATGCAAATGCGGCGCATTGCTTATGGACTGATCCAGGCAGGGCTGGTGGAGTTTGTCCGTTCACAGGGAGTCACTGCCCGACCAACCAGCATCTCTATGTCGATTCCTGCCGCGAATAAGGAGGAGCAGAAATCGCTGATCAACCGTTTGATCACGCGTATCCGCTCATTGTAACGAAGATGGTCAATCAAGCAGCTTACTATGCATTATCTATGAAATCTTTATTCCAGATCATTGTTTTATCATTGGATGATATCCCATGCAAACTGTAAAAATGGTAGTTACTGGGCCTTTTAATGCAGGCAAAACCGAATTCATCCGTTCGGTAAGTGAAATTGATGTTGTATCCACCGAACGGAAAATCACCTCGAAAGCTGAAAAAGTTAAAGCCTCGACCACAGTCGCCATGGATTTTGGACGCATTTCGGTGGATAAAGATCTGGTGCTGTATTTATTTGGCACACCGGGGCAGAAACGTTTCGACTTTATGTGGGAAATTCTTTCGGAGGGGATGTTAGGCTTTATTGTGATGGTCGACAGCACACGCCCGGAGACTTTCAGAGAAGCGCGCAGCATTTTAGAAACCTTCCGCGCCTACGCACCGACGCCTTATGTGGTTGCAGCAAATAAGCAGGATTTAAAAGACGCCTGGGATCTGGAAGATATGCGCATTGCACTGCGCCTTGATAAGAAGGTGAAGTTACTGCCCTGCGTTGCCAGCCAAAAGAAATCAGTAAAAACAATTTTATTGGAGCTTTTATACAGTATTCTCGAAGAAATGGACGCAGCAAAATAAAAATTCGCAAAACGACGGCGAAGCGAAAAATGTGGAGCACTGTTTGACATTGATAAATTTTTACGCGCTACTAACACAAAATTAACGAATGAAAGATTAATATTTGATTAGATAATTGTTTTATCTTCACCGAAAATACCCCCACAGATGGGTATATAACCTTCATAACCCCTACAGATACTTGTTTTAAAATTAATAAACCTTACAATTTTAATTCTTAAAATCCACGAGATTGACTTTTGAATTTTTATACCCTATACTGAATCTAGGTGCATCCCGATAAAAAGCAAAACCGGTGAAAACCGGCGACGCAAAGCTATGGGTCTAAAGTCACCTAATAGGGATCAAGACTGCCAGGCTACCGAAACAAGCAAAACCGGTGAAAACCGGCGACGCAAAGTCATGGGTCTAAAGTCACCTGTAAGCGACTATGACTGCCAGACTGACGAAAGGCAAAACTGGTGAAAACCAGTGACGCAAAGTTATGGGTCTAAAGCCAGATGTGAAAACAAAGGGTCATGACTGCCAGACTACCGAAGGATGCATTAATTTTTTATATCATCTGAAAATTTAGAGATTAGAAGCGCATCGTTTTGCGCTTATTGAAAGTGCGGAGCACCTCGCGAGTGCGCCGCACTTTTTTATCCGCACCAGGTAGCGGTTGGAATATGCTTGACAATTCCCTATCTAATCCCTTATACTAATTGACAGTTGAATATTATGCACGGGGTGCCTGGTGTTGCCAGGCTGAGATAAGAGCCTTAAGCTCTTGACCCGCGAACCTGATCCGGATAATGCCGGCGGAGGAATGGCAGTAAATAATATTGTTTGCCCTCCTCCGCCAGAGGAGGGTTTTTGATTTGCGTGCCATCATTTTTGCTAATGGCAGTCTCGGCGACGCCGAAGCTGCCCGGTCGATTGTTCAAACCGGCGATATGATTATTGCTGCCGATGGGGGAGGTGATTACTGCCGACAACTGGATATTAAACCTCATATCCTCATCGGCGATTTCGACTCTCTTGCTCCCAAAGAACTATCTGCATGGGAACGTCAGGGTGTTCAGATAGTACGCCATCCTGAGCGAAAGAATTACACCGATCTGGAATTGGCGTTGGAATATGCCCGTGAACAAGGCGCTGATGAGATCTTGGTGCTGGCAGCTTTAGGCGCACGCTGGGATCATACCCTGGCAAACCTGTTCCTTCCGGTTTTGGCTGATCTGCAGCGATGTTCCATCACCCTGCTGGATGGCAGGCAGGAAATTCATTTGATCAAGGGAGGTGAAACCCTGGAGGTGCACGGTGCCCCTGGCGATACGCTTTCCCTTATTCCATTAGGAGGCGAAGCGCTGGGTGTCTCCACCGTATGTCTGGAATATCCTTTACAGGGTGAAACACTCCATTTTGGCAGTACGCGCGGCGTCAGCAATGTTTTGCTTGCCAAAACAGCAGCCGTTTCCCTGGATCAGGGACTGCTGTTGTGCGTCGTGATTCATCAATAAAAATATTATCAAGATTACTAAAGAGGAAAGTTATGTCTGGAACCAAGCAATCTCTACTTACAAAAACTTGCCGCAGTAATGCTTATCATAATAAGTATTTTGGTGATCATTCGAAATTCTTACCTATAGGCTTATTATTGGCGGTCATGGCGCTCATTCTTGCCGGGTGCGCGCCGCAAGCACCTGCTGAAACACCATCACCAAGCAGCCCGCGCACGCTCACGGTAATGACTCATGATTCATTTGCCATCTCGGAAGATGCCTTACAAACCTTTGAACAGCAAAATGCTGTAAAAGTACAATTTCTTAAGGCTGGTGATACCGGCACATCGCTGAATAAAGCTATTCTATCCAAAGATAATCCTTTGGCAGATGTATATTATGGTGTGGATAACACCTTCTTGAGCCGGGCGCTCGATGAAGGCATCTTTCAGCCGTATAAATCCCCATTATTGGCAAATATCCCGGCGGAGTACCAGCTCGATCCCAATTATTTCGCATTACCAGTCGATTATGGCAATGTATGCCTAAATTACGATAAAGCTTACTTTACCCAAAATAATCTTACCCCGCCGCAAACATTGGATGACCTGCTTAAGGCGGACTATAAAAGCTTGCTGGTGGTACAAAATCCTGCCACGTCTTCCCCCGGGCTGGCATTTTTGCTGACAACCATTGCCGTTTACGGCGAAGATGGGTATATTGATTATTGGAAAGGATTGGTTGCTAACGATGTGAAGGTCGTTAACGATTGGGAACTGGCATATTACACCGAGTTTAGCGGCTCTTCGGGCAAAGGCCCCCGTCCCATCGTGGTCTCGTACGATTCCAGCCCGGCTTATGAGGTGCTGTATGCCGAAACACCGCTGGAAGAACCGCCCACCGCTGCGGTCATCTCAGACAATACCTGCTTCCGCCAAATCGAATTTGTCGGCATTTTAAAAGGCGCAAAGAACCTCGAACTTGCGCAAAAATGGGTGGATTTTATGCTCTCGCCTCAGTTCCAGCAGGAACTGCCCACCCAGATGTTCGTTTTTCCAGTCAACTCACAGGCAGCCTTGGATGAGCTATTCGGTAAATATCTGAAACAGCCATTGGTTACTGCCCGGGTGAATCCGGCAGATATTGCCGCCAAACGTCAGGTATGGCTTGAGGCGTGGACTGAGGCTGTGTTGCGATAAAATTGAATATTCAAATATTGAAGCGATGATGTGCCAGGTGAATAAGTATCGGATGATTAAGGTTTTATTTGGGTGAGGCGATGCATCGTAACGGGAAACTCAAACTCCCATCGTGGGCTGGGGCGTTAGTTTTGTGGGCAGCACCGCTGGCATTTTTGGGTGTTTTTTACCTTTATCCGCTGGTTAATATCTTGAAGATCAGTTTTACGCATTCTGATAGGGCTGTTTCACCATTAATCCAGGCTTTGTCTTCCAGGAGTATCCAGCATGTGCTGTGGTTCACAGTATGGCAGGCGATATTATCAACCGCATTAACCTTGCTATTAGGCTTGCCTGGTGCATATTTAATGGCTCGTTACGATTTTCGGGGGAAGGCGTTGGTGCAGGCGCTCAGCGGCATTCCTTTTGTTCTGCCCACCCTGGTGGTGGCTGCAGCATTTAATGCGTTATTGGGCCCGCGCGGCTGGGTCAACTTGGCGCTAATGGCACTGTTGAAAACAACCCAGCCGCCGGTTACTTTTGTGAACAGCTTAAGTGCGATATTGATCGCCCATGTTTTTTACAACACCACTATCGTTCTGCGTCTGGTGGGGGATTTTTGGGCGCATCTCGATCCCCATTTGGGTCAGGCGGCGCGCATGTTAGGCGCTAACAAATGGCAGGAGCTACGTTATGTGAGTCTACCCTTATTAGCTCCGGCAATTACCGCGGCAGCACTGCTGGTATTCATCTTTGTGTTCACTTCATTTGGTGTTATTCTCGTGCTGGGCGGTCCACGCTTTGCCACCCTGGAAGTGGAAATATATAACCAGACATTAAGCCTGTTCAATCTGCCAATCGCTGCTGCGCTTTCGATCATACAATTGATTTGTACGTTGGTTTTTTCTATAATATATACTCGAAGGGTGAAACATCTGGCGCGCCCGCTGTCGCTTCACCCGCGCCGTTATACCCAACATAAACTAAGCAATTGGAGAGAGAAAATCCTGGCAGGGGCTCTGATTGCGCTTTTATTGGGATTGTTGACCACCCCCCTGGCAGCTCTGGCAGCCCGTTCTTTTACCCGCTTCGAAGCTGAGCGCGGGCAGCATACCCTGGTTAATGCCAGCGTTACTCTGGATTTTTACAAGGAATTATTGATCAACCGCCGTCAGTCGGTTTTCTATATCCCGCCGGTGCGGGCAATTGGGGTCTCGTTTTCTTATGCTGCCATCACTGTCATCTTGGCTTTGGCATTAGGGTTTCCTGCTGCCTGGGCGCTTTCCAGAGATTCTAAAGAACAAAAATCTCCAATCGATTACATAAACCAGATTCTCGATCCACTGCTTATGCTGCCTTTAGGCACCTCCGCAGTTACCATGGGTTTGGGGTTTCTAGTTGCCTTAGGACGCCCGCCTCTCGATTTGCGCGCCTCGCCCATATTGGTGCCCCTGGCGCATACGCTGGTGGCATTTCCGTTTGTGGTGCGCAGCCTTACCCCGGCATTGCGCAGCATCCGACCGCGGTTACGGCAGGCAGCGGCGGTGATGGGCGCACCTCCTCTGCAGGTGCTGCGGCAAATCGATTTACCTTTAACCGGCAGAGCTATCATTGTCGCAGCCACTTTCGCTTTTACAATATCCCTTGGAGAATTTGGCGCCACGGCAATGATCTCGCGCCCGGAGTTTCCCACCATTCCTGTGGCAATCTATCGGTTCATCTCTCAGCCGGGCGCACTAAATTATGGGCAGGCTTTAGCGCTCAGCACGATATTGATGGCAGTCACTGCGGCGGGTATGCTGGTCATCGAACGCTTGCGCATCGCAGATATTGGCGAGTTTTAATAACGGTTATGATAATCTGCAAATCTCTCGTCATTTAGGTTGCCAGGAAGAATGATGTTATGACTCGAAAATCAATAACTGAGAATCGAGAATAAAAAAATAAAGGTACCATTATAGCCTGAGCAGGAACTAATTGCATGTAATAACTATGGAAAATGGATTACGGCTGATAAATATCTATAAATCTTTTGGGGATACTTGTGCTTTATGCGGCGTTTCTTTCGATGTGGCTCAAGGGGAAATCGTGGCGCTGCTTGGTCCCAGCGGGTGTGGAAAATCCACTACCCTGATGCTCATTGCCGGATTGGAAATGCCTGACCAGGGTGATATTATTTGGAACAACGAATCCCTGGATGGTATTCCGCCGCATCAACGCGGTTTTGGATTGATGTTTCAGGATTATGCTCTTTTCCCCCATATGAATGTGTTTGATAATGTGGCGTTTGGTCTGCGTATGGCGCGTCTGCCTGAAGCAGAGGTCAAACGGCGGGTGAATGAGGCGCTGGCGCTGGTAGGTTTACCGGATTTTTCGCGGCGGGATGTGCTCAACCTTTCGGGAGGCGAGCAGCAGCGCGTGGCATTGGCGCGCTCGCTGGCACCTCATCCCTATTTACTGATGCTGGATGAACCTCTCGGCGCCCTTGACCGGACGCTGCGGGAACGCTTGATTTGGGAGGTGAGCGATATTTTGCACAATTTACACCAAACAGCACTTTATGTCACTCATGATCAAGAGGAAGCCTTTGCAATTTCGGACCGCGTGGTGTTATTGAACGCCGGAAAAGTGGAACAAATCAGCACTCCGCAAATGTTATACCGGCAGCCGGCTTCCATGTTCGCTGCTAGGTTTTTGGGGATGGATAATTTGGTTAAAGGAGTTTGCCGGCGAGTGAACGGCGGCTACGAAGTGGAAAGCGACCTGGGGAAAATTTCGTTGTCGAATTCGGTGGAAGGGAATATCATGCTGTTATTACGACCGGATGCAGTCAATTTAGACGGGAGAGGTTCTTGCCGGTTGGATGGACGTGTAGTCAAACATTCGTTTCGCGGTAATACTTGCCGTGTGACAGTAATCGTCAATCAGACTCTGCTCAAGTTCGATTTTCCCTCCAGCCAGCCGATTCCGCAGGTTGGAGAAGAATTGCAGCTGAGTTTCGATCCGCATGAAGCGATTCAGGTATTCCAGGACTGAGCCTTTAGAAAGAATCATTATATTTCGTGATGCCTTGATATGAGCAGAAAATGGCTTGATCATGCCCCTTGGTTTTGGAAAGATATATTCACACCTTTTATATTCACGCGGGTTTTACTGCTGCTCATAGGATGGTTCGCCCAATATCTGCCCGTTAATACCAGTTATCCAATTCAAAAAGCCGCCATACGCGGGTGGCAGTTTACCCATCATCGTCTCATCGATATCTGGGCGCGGTGGGATAGCGGATGGTATTTGGATATTGTGCTGAATGGTTATTCTGCAAAAAGCGATCTTGCTGCCATACAGAGTAATTTGGCTTTCTTTCCGTTTTATCCTTATTTGACGCGTTGGATTGCGTGGCTGCCTTCGAATGCATTGCAGTCTCGAGCTATTGTTTTGCTGGTTGGGGTATTGATTTCAAATTTCTTTTTACTGAGCTCACTTGTGTTGATATGGAAGCTTGTTAAGTTAAATGATTGGAGCGACGATGTTGCCCGGCGAGCGGTGTTTTATCTGCTGTTTTTCCCCACAGCTTTTTTCTTTTCCTGTTTCTATACTGAATCGGCTTTCTTGTTTCTTTCACTGGCTGCTTTTTACGTCGCGCATCGGCAAAATTGGGCATTGGCTGGCTTGCTGGGCGGGTTATTGGCAGTAACCCGTGTTTTTGGAGTTTTAATTTTGATTCCGTTATTGTGGATGACCTTTGAGGCAATTGATTGGAAATTCGACCAAATTCGATGGAACATTATCTGGTTATCATTAGTCCCGCTTGGATTGATCGTTCATCTGCTGAGTATTTATCCGCTATCGCATCATTTAATGACGCCAATGGTGGTGCAATCAGCTTGGGGAAGAAAGTTTAGCATGCCCTGGGATGCCTGGATCGAATCGACCAAGTTGACTCCAATTATTGCCCCCTTAGATCTGATTTTCACCGTTGGCTTTTTATTGCTGTGTATTTATGTGTGGCGCAAATTCCGCTCAAAAAGCTATGCTTTATATTCGGTCTTATTGTTGATTCCCCTCTTGTTTTCTGGATCTTTACAATCGAATGATCGATATGTTTTGGTGGTTTTCCCGGCATTCGTTGCCCTGGCATTGTTCACACAAAAGTGGTGGGTGAACGCAATCTTGATGCCGCTTTTCCTTGGACTTCAGCTAATACTATTGGCAGCCTGGAGCCAGTTTTATTGGGTGGGATAAAGCTGGTCATATCATTGGTGCAATTGCACAGATTAGCTGGTGTTCTTTTGCATGTCTTATAATCGGGTTATTGATTATCTTTATGTGGATACGATAATACAAATTATTGTGCATTAACGTGTTTGATAAATCATTTACCCATTTTGCATCATAATCACATCAATGGATGGTTCAGTCATTAATCGAGTATACTCTGGCAGCATGTTATTCGTTAACTTAATGAATGGTAAGATTTGAAAAAAATGCCCTTAAACAACGATCAATTTTTTCACCGCATCCCCAAGGTAGAATTGCATTTACACCTGGAGGGTGCTATCCCTCATGACACATTATGGGAATTGTGCCAAAAGTACGGCGGCGATGCCGAAGTGCCTTCTTTAGAAGCTTTGGTTAAACGTTTTCAATATATCGATTTTCCCCATTTTATTGAAACCTGGGTGTGGAAGAATCGTTTCTTGCGTGAATATGAAGATTTTACCTTCATTGCCGAACGCATTGCCAGGGACCTTGCCAGCCAAAATATACTTTATGCTGAAGTGTTTTTCTCGCCGCCTGATTTTTTCCGCTATGGATTGGAAACACAAAAACTAACCGAAGCTATTCGTTTGGGGCTTTCCCGCGTCTCTGAGATCGATGTGTCATTGATTGCTGATGTGGTAAGAGATTTCGGACCGCAAATGGCAGCAAAAACGCTCTGCGAAGTTAATGAAGTTCAATCGTTGGGTGTTATCGGGATTGGTTTGGGAGGGTCGGAGCAGGATTATCCCCCCGAATTATTCGCGGAAGTCTTCGAAGACGCCCGCAATTTTGGGTTGCACACCACCGCTCATGCCGGAGAAGCAGCCGGTGCCGACAGCATTTGGGGAGCAATCCGCCATTTACGCCCAGAGCGAATTGGACATGGGATGCGCGCTTATGAAGATGAAATTTTATTGGATACCCTGGTTAAAAACCGGCTTCCTTTAGAAATATGCCCAATCTCTAATGTGTGCACCGGCGTAATATGCCGTATTGAAGACCATCCAGTGCACGATTACTTCACGCGCGGTATTTTGGTGACCATCAACACCGATGATCCCAAAATGTTTGGCAGCTCGCTGGCGCTTGAGTATCAAACCCTGACGCAGTCATGTGGATTCTCCAAGGCTGATATCCGAACGCTGGTTGAGAATGCTGTGCACGCCAGTTGGCTGTGCGAAGATAAAAAACACAAATTGGCGGAAAAAATATTCAATGATCCAGCCTGGAAAAGCGAATAGCCCATTTTTTGCGTTAAGTAATGAAGAGCAGCAGGGAATGGTGTATGGGTTCTTTGTTTTTAAATTTAGCCTCTTTTCGAATTGCTCATTATTCACCTAAAATATGAGATATGCCGAAAGCTAAACGGGAACGATATTTCACTCCAGAAACGATCGAGATCAAATCTGCCGAGATGATGCGATGGCGTGAAGCTTACAATCAGAATCATCCTTCAGATTTTAAACCACATCGCTCTGCCTTATTGGGGCTTGATTTACAGGCATATTTTCTGGAAGAAAAAAATCACGCGTTTATACCCAGCAGTGCAGCGATAATACCTAATATCAATTCAATGGTGCAGGCTTATGCCAGGCGTAATTTGCCAATATTCTTTACCCGACACGTTAACACAATCCAGGATGCTGGTTTAATGGCAACCTGGTGGCGCGAATTAATTGTTAAAGATAATCCCCTTAGTGAAATTGACCATCGCATCGACTATTCACACGGTATCATAATCGAGAAATCCCGCTACGATGCTTTTTTTATGACCCCACTGGAAGAAAATTTAAGAAAACTGGAAGTAAGCCAGGTGGTTATTTGCGGTGTATTAACGCATTTATGCTGCGAAACAACCGCCAGGTCGGCGTTCATGCGTGGTTTTGAGGTTTATTTTACGGTCGATGGAACTGCGACATATAATGAAGATTTTCATCGCGCAGCTTTACTCAACTTGGCGCATGGCTTTGCCCATCTCGTCAGGGTAAGAGATATTCTGGCTGCTTTGAAAGAAAATCATGAAGCTTGAGCAAGTCATCATCATAGGCGCTGGACCAGCCGGGCTGGCAGCCGCTTTGCAGCTGCACCGTTATGGCATTACGCCGCGGCTGATAGAAAAGGCACGCCCTGGGGGTTTGCTTTGGAATGCCAATTGGGTGGAGAATTATCCCGGGTTTCCTGCCGGTATTTCTGGCGCCAATCTGGCTCAGGTTTTCCTGGATCATGCAAAAGCTGGGGGTGTGGATGTTACCCCGGCAGAAGTACAAAAGCTGGCTTGGGATAATCAGGCGTTTATCGTGTCGACCAATAGCGCGGTTTACCATGCCCGGTGTGTGGTAATTGCGTCTGGGACAAAGCCGCGTCAGTTTACTGAATTTGCAATTCCCGATATTCTCGCAGGACGAATATTTTATGAAGTCATCCCCTTGATTTCAAGTTCAGGCAAAACGGTGGTAATCGTCGGTGCTGGTGATGCGGCATTTGATTATGCCCTTAACTTAGGAAAACAAAATCAGGTTATAATTATTAATCGCAGTAACCAAGTAAAATGCCTGCCCTTACTTTGGGATCGGGCAAATACTTGCAGCAATATAACATACCGCTCTCGTGTTGTAATCAATCAATTGCTACCCAACCCTGAGGGCGGAATTACAGTGGAATGTTTCAGCCCCAAAGGATTGATGAAGCTTTCAGCCGATTATCTCATCGGTGCCATCGGTCGAATTCCACAATTGGATTTTGTTTCAGCTTCTGTGTTGGAACGTTCTTCCGAGTTCGAAAAAGCGGGCATCCTCCACTTTGTCGGTGATGTGAAAAACAATATATACAGGCAGACGTCTATAGCCATCGGTGATGGCATACGCGCTGCCATGCACCTGAACAAAGTCCTGAAGGAGACTGCACATGAAAGTGATTGCCTCGACCGGAAGAGAAGATATCGCCGTAGTATATATCGTTGAATTAGAAAATGGGAAATTGGTGGAATGCGTGGAATCAGTGCAGCCGCCCTTTTCCCGGTTAGAGAAGTGGATTATCTTGGTGTCCACGCTGTATGGTTGTCCGGTTGGTTGCGCCATGTGCGACGCCGGGGGATATTACCAGGGAAAGCTCAGCGCCGAAGATATCTTAAACCAAATCGATTTTATGGTTAAAAAGCGTTTTGCAGATGGGAAAATCCCCTGCAGGCAATTTAAAATTCAATTTGCGCGTATGGGAGAGCCGGCGTTAAATCTGCAGGTTTTAGATGTATTGGAAACGCTGCCTCGGCGTTATGATGCTCCAGGACTCATCCCCTCCATTTCAACAATCGCTCCGGCGGGTTCGCAAAATTTCTTCGAGCGTTTATTGAGAATTAAAAAAGAGTATTATTCAGAAGGAAGCTTTCAATTTCAGTTTTCGCTCCACACCACTGATCAATTCTACCGTAATAAATTAATACCCATAAGAACATGGACTTTCGCTGAGATGGCAGCATATGGTGAGCGCTTTTATGCTCCCGGCGACCGCAAGATTACCCTTAATTTTGCGCTTGCCCGCGGCATTCCTCTTGAGACAGAGGTATTGCTTGCATATTTCTCTCCGGATAAATTTTTGGTTAAAATCACACCCGTCAACCCAACTTACCGCTCAATGGAAAACCAGCTTATATCCTATATCGATCCTGAGGCAGAAGATCAGGCGGGTGAAATTGTGCAAGCACTGCGCGCTGCGGGTTATACCGTGATTGTTAGTATCGGGCAAGTGGAAGAAAACCAGGTGGGCAGTAATTGTGGGCAATATTTACGCACTCACCTTTCAGTTAGCAAGAAAATGATCGAAGGATACACCTTTCCGATAATACAAAATAATAATTATAAAAATATAATTGAGCAATAATAATTAAATCGTAAAAGAGTCAAATATTTGGGGATATGACGATACTACCACCCATATATGAGACAAAAAAATGGTTAAAATGTTAAAGGACCTATTTTTGAATATTAATTTGCATCATTTATTGATTTATGTATAATCAATGTTAAGCATTTATTAAAATATTGCAATAATTTTTGACACAACATAATATTATCTATATATCATTGATGTTTCCCTATTATTTATTTTGTAACATAGCAGCCAGGGGGAATAACATCATTAGGATGATCTGAAAATTAGTAGTATCTGATTCAGTTTTTATTTTATAGGTGTGACCTCAATTGGAGATAAAAATGGAATTATCCCATTATTTGCCTTCCGCTTCAGGGGCGGAAGGCATTGTTGTCTATGACGCCCTTGAGCAGATTCAAGATGGTTTTATTTACCTTGATTCGAGATGGCATATTGTTTATGCCAATCGAATTGCTGCTCAATTATTGGGTGAAAAACCTGAAAATCTGGTTGGCAAAGAAATTTTGACAAATACCCGGATGAAGGCGTTTCCGAATTTCAGGAGCACATGCCAGGAGGTATGCGAAACGCAGACTCTCTTAACTTTCGAGGAATTCAATCCTTTAAAATTATGCTGGTATGAATATCGTCTTCACCCTATTAAAGACGGGCTCTTTATCGTTATTCAGGATATTACAAACCGAAAGGAATCGGAAAATTCCCTCCTGGAAAATCTGCAGCAGTACCATAATATTATCAATACTTCGATTGAGGGGATTTGGATTTTAGACGACCGCTTCGTTACGAAATTTGTCAACCAAAAATTAGCAGAAATGTTCGGATATCAGCCACAAGAAATGATTGGTCATCGCGTGGAAGATTTTCTCTTCGAAGAAGATTGGAAAGACCATAAGAAGCGTATGAAAAACCGAAGAAAAGGAATATCCGAACATTATGAACGCCGCTTTCGCCGTCAAGATGGCAGCGAGTTATGGGTCATTATATCTGCAACGCCAATGCTGGACGAAAACGGCGTTTTCCAAGGCGCGTTTGCTATGTTTTCTGATATCACCGACAGAAAATTGGCAGAGCAGGCTCTTGAAAAACAACAGCAACTGTTTAACGCGATGAGTCAAATTGCAAAAATCGGCGCATGGGAAATCGATACAGATACACTTAAGGCAACATGGACGGAAGAGACCGCCAGAATACATGATTTAAATCCTGAAGATGAAACCAATATCGAGAGCGAATTAAATTTTTTCGCCGGTGATTCTAGAAATATTTTCAGTGAAGCCCTGAAGGAAGCCCTCGATCATGGCATCCCTTACGATATTGAATTAAAGTTAAAAACTGCCAAGGGAAATCACAAGTGGG
Source organism: Chloroflexota bacterium (assembly GCA_012798185.1). Taxonomy (GTDB): domain Bacteria; phylum Chloroflexota; class Anaerolineae; order Anaerolineales; family UBA4823; genus JAAZNS01. Next base: position 15,078 of record JAAZNS010000282.1, read on the forward strand.
TTCGCACCGTCGGTAAGCCATTGAAACAAAACGGGAGAGTAGCGAAGGTACAGGGTATTTTTCAAGATATTACTGAACGAAAAAAATTTGAAGAGGTCATCCAGCAATCGAATTTATTCCTTAACAGCATTATCGATCAAAGCCCCATTGCCATGTGGATTTCAGATTCGAAGGGCACGCTAATCAGGGTGAATCCGGCGCTTTGTAAACTTCTCAATATCACACCGGAGGAAGTGATTGGTAAATACAATATTTTCGAAGATAATATTATCATCGAGCAAAATCTGATATCACTTGTAAAACAAGTATATAAAGAGGGAAAAACGGTACGATTTGCTCTCCGCTATGATTCTTCGCAATTGAAATCAATTCCGATCGAAAAATTTGCTTTTGTAATTTTGGATGTGACGATATTTCCCATAAAAGATATCAATGGGGGTATTACCAATGCTGTAATTCAACTCAACAACATCACTGAACGGAAAATTGCTGAAGATGCTCTCCGGCAGAGCGAATTTAAATTCCGCAAATTCGTGGAAGAAGCAAGCGTGGGAATAATATTAATCGATGAGAAGGGCCAAATTATCGAGTGGAACCGCGCCATGGTCGAATTGACCGGTTATCCGCGCAGCCAGATCTTATATACACCCTGTTGGGATTTACATTGGCATTTAATTCCAGAAGAACAACGAAAAGAAGTGACAATCCCTGCGATAAAATCCCAAATTTTAGAGGCATTAAGAGCTGGCGAGGCTCCATTCTTGAATCAACCCATTGAAATGGCGATCAAAAATGCCAATGGTGAAATTCGATATCTTTTACAGTCTGTTTTTCCAATAAAATTCGAACACGGATTTTGGCTTGGCATCATCACTCGCGATGTTACAGTTCGAAAAATGGCAGAGGAAAAGCTGCGTCAGTCGGAAGATAAATTTTCCAAAGCCTTTCAAGCCAGCCCCAATTTACTCGTCATTACCCACCTTTCCGATGGCAAGATCATCGAAGTCAATAATGTGTTTATCAATCGTTTAGGATATTCACGTGAAGAAGTCATCGGACACACCTCATCGGAATTGAATTTATGGGCTGACAGAGTACAGCTGCGAGAGTATCTTAATACATTAAAAACGCAAGCCCATGTACGGGAAATGGAGGTTCGATTTGTAGATAAATCGGGCAATATATTAGATTGCTTACTATCTGGGGATATCATTTTATTAGACAATGAACCCTGCATCATATCGACCATTCTGGATATTACTGAACGGAAACAACAGGAAATGCAAATCGAGCGCCAGTTGCAGAGGCTGGCTGCACTGCGCAGTATAGATACTGCGATCACTTCCAGTTTCGACCTGCGGGTTACCCTGCGTATTCTTCTCGATCAAGTGACGACCCAATTGAATATCGATGCTGCACTCGTGTTGACATATGATCCTAACCTGAATATATTAGAATGTGTTGCTCAGCGCGGTTTCCACAATAACAGTATATTGAGACAACAATTTCAATTGAATGAGGACCTGGCAAGTCAAGTGGTGCTCGAGCGCCGTTTAATATGTATTCCCGATTTACTCCAGGAAGAACACCCATTTGCGTTCGTAAAATTCGTCAACAACGAAGATTTCTCGGCATATTTCGCTGCGCCGCTTGTTGTTAAAGGATTGGTAAAAGGCGTTTTGGAAGTTTTCCATCGTACTCCGCTGCATCCTGATCCGGAATGGCTGGATTTCTTTGAAACGATTGCCGGGCAGACTGCTATTGCCATCGACAATGCTGAGCTTTTTCAGGGATTACAGCGTTCGAATGCCGAATTAATTCTGGCATATAATGAGACCTTGGAGGGATGGTCGACTGCGCTTGATCTGCGCGATAGGGAAACAGAAGGGCACAGCCAGCGGGTGGTCGAATTGACTATCCAATTAGCGAAGGCAATGGGAGTTAAAGAATCTGAATTGGTGCATATCCGCCGCGGTGCATTATTGCACGATATTGGGAAAATGGGCGTACCCGATTCGATCTTACTCAAACCCGGCACATTGACCGAAGAGGAATGGCGTATAAAACTCAAACATCCTGAATATGCTTATCAGATGCTTTCTCCCATAGCATATTTGCGGCAGGCATTAGACATTCCCTATTGCCATCATGAAAAATGGGATGGTACGGGGTATCCCCGCGGCTTAAAAGAAGAGCAAATTCCTCTTGCTGCACGGATATTTGCTTTGGTGGATGTTTGGGATGCCCTGCGTTCGCATCGCCCGTACCGCCCTGCGTGGAGTGATGATGAGGCATTGAATTATATTCGAGAGCAAAGCGGGCTCCATTTCGACCCGGCAGTGGTGGATGCCTTTTTTGACTTGTTGCCTTCGATCATGGAGATTGAAGCGCGTATTTCATCGTAAATCTTCGTAATCCTGCGAAAACTCCATTAACGCGGGGTTTTTTAATCATTACCTAAGCAGTTACGAATTACCCTGTTAATATCCGGCTATAATTAAACCATGCGGCGGAATATGGTAGTTTTTATCCTGGGGGCATTTGTTTTAATTGCCTGTCAGGCGGTAATTCAGACATCTAAAAATTATGCGGTTGATGGTCAGCCAACTTCTTCAATAACACCATCCTTTACCTATCCAGCCGAAACAATTTTCCCTACACCACCTGCGGCTATATCATCTGAAACACCAACCTCAATTCCGGAAAAACCCTGCAAAGTCATCTTTCACCCGGATAATGGTTTATATGTGGGAGATCAGGTGAGTATCGAGGTACTTGCACCAAAAAACAAGCATTTGAACGATAATCTGGTGCAGATCAGTGTACTTTCTCCGGTTTCGGTGACTCTTCCGACAGCAAAAATATCCCCCTTTGGTCTTGGTGAGCGTTATGAAGCGAACCTCACCTGGGCTTGGGATACGAGAGGATTATCCCCTGGCGACTATACATTGAATTTTTCCGTGCAGCCCTATGGAAAGGTATGGACGGAAACAGTCTCTCTGCAGCCAGCCGAGGATCTGCCAGTCAATGAAATTGGCGCACATTGGACAACGGAAGAAAGTGATTGTTGCCTTGTTTACTATATAACCAATACTGCCTCCGCCCGGGATATCGGTAAGCTACTTGATCTACTGGATGAACAGGCAGAAATTGTCAGCCGTCAAATGCAGGCAGAATTTAGCATGCCGGTAACTGTGGCTTTTATTCCCCGCGTTTTAGGGCATGGCGGTTTTACCGCTTCCGAGATATCTGTCTCTTATCTAGACCGCAATTACACCGGTGATGCCATTGCGATGATCCTGCGCCATGAGATGGTACATCTCATGGATAATCAACTTGGCGGCAATCTACGTCCCACCATGTTGGTCGAAGGTCTGGCAGTATACATCAGCGGCGGACACTTCAAGCCCGAACCGCTTTTATCACGCGCAGCTGCACTGCTTGATCACGAGTTATACATTCCATTAAGTCAATTAATTGACGATTTTTATAAAACGCAGCACGAAACTGGGTATCTGGAAGCAGGCGCATTGGTGCAATTTATGGTGGAAAAATATGGCTGGCATGACTTTTCGTCGTTCTATCGCGATATACACCCCGCGCCAAATGAAGGGAAACAGTCCGCCGCAATCGATATTGCCCTGCAAAAGCATTTTAAATTATCTTTGGACGATCTGGAACAGGAATTTATTACCACCTTGCGTTCACAAAAAGCCCCGCCAGATTCAATCGTAGAAATTCAACGCACGGTTGCGTATTATGATACTGTTCGCCGGTATCAGAAAATGCTCGATAATTCAGCTTATTTTTTGAATGCCTGGATTTTAAACGGGAAAGAGATGCGCCAGCGCGGCATCGTAGCCGATTATATGCGCCACCCCAATGATTTGATCAACCTAGTGCTGGAAACGATGCTGCAAGACGCTGGAGAAAACTTGCACAATTCAGATTATGCTAAAGCCGATCAGTTGATTTCCTCAGTAAAATGGGCACTAGATGCTGTGGAACGCGGTGAAGCCGATCCGTTTTCTGTCTCCCGGCAGGTAAAAGATGTGTATACGGTTATTCAAATTATTACCAGGATGGGTTTCGAACCGCAGCGTGTTCAATGGAATGAAGACCGCATTCAGGTATGGGCTTCGCAAAGCGGAATGCTGCTGCAAGAATTTGCATTTTTACCTGAAGGCAGCACTTGGGTCTTGGCAGCTGAATAATAAAACGCTATTTCGGGGTTTTTATACCCTAGCTTAAGCAGTTACTTATGGGCAATAGAATATGGTGTTGAAGGGTGGCGTGCAATACAGGTTCATAGCATCGAAGACGAAACCACCGGCAACTGCCATCAGGCACAAAACCACCAAACAACCACAGCCAATCCACAGCCATGTTTTTTTGGCGGGCTTTTCTTCTGGTGTAAAATCGGTGTATGCCGATAGATCGGCTGGGCTGGCAGGAATTTGTCCTGCATAAACCTGAGGAGACGATTGATCACCTGCCTGGCGTGGTGGGGGATAGGCTGCAGCTGGGGCTGGAGCAGGCGTATAGGCAGGGGTGGTGGCAACGGTAGCGTCGGCATCATAGGCATTTTGGAAAATGAGGCTGACATTTTCTCCAAGCATGACCATTTCCCCGGGGCGAAGTACATGAGGTCCAATCAGGCGCTGTCCGTTGACAAAGGTTCCGTTGGTGGATCCCATATCTTCCAATATGAATCCATCAGCCTGCAATAATAAGCGGGCGTGTTTTCGTGAGACTTCGACATCGCTGATGACAATATCGTTGCTGATGTCTCTGCCAATGGTCAGTTCATTATTCCCCAGCTCGAACACTTTTCCAGGGATTGGTCCTGTGCGCATTACCAGCTGATAAGATTGTGCTGCCATGGATTCCTCCTAACAATTCAAACCTTCCCCGTAACTGCTCAAGCAATGGTTGAAATTCATAAACTACCTAAGCTGGCTGAGTAGTTACTCTTTCCCATAGTGTACTGAGTTTTGAGCAAAGTGTCAAATAGCACCTGGGAAAAATCATCAGATTACTTCGCAAAAAAGTATACTGCTTTATTACTATTTTCGGGTATACTTTTGGGGTTTGGATATGGACTTTTTAACAACATTCTTAATTGCCATTGGATTGGCAATGGACGTGTTTGCAGTTTCTCTGGGCATCGGCACCATCCAGGGGAATCACACACCGCGTTCTATATTTCGGCTCTCGTTTCATTTTGGGCTGTTTCAGGGGCTCATGACTTTTCTGGGTTGGCTGGCGGGGAGTTCGATTGCCAGCCTGATTTCCAGCTTCGACCATTGGATTGCAGCTGGTTTATTGGCGTTCGTATCTTTTCGTATGATACGCTCAGGAATTGATCCCAAAGCGGAGGTGTATCACAGCGACCCATCTCGAGGCAGTATGCTGGTGATGTTGAGTGTTGCTACCAGCATCGATGCATTAGCTGTGGGAATTAGCTTTGCTATGTTGGCTGTGAATATCCTCTCCTCCAGCCTGACCATTGGATTGGTCAGCTCGACTCTTTCTCTAATTGGGCTGGGATTAGGTCACCGTTTGGGGACGATGTTTGGGAAACGCATGGAAATTCTGGGGGGGTTAATACTCCTGTTCATTGGTGTACGTATTCTGGTAAGCCATTTATTTTTCCAATGAAGCAAGGGTTCCTCTTGCCTGCAATTCTTGCGGCAGTAAACTGTTGTAAATAAATTCATTCACTGGGGTAGGTACGCCCAACTGACGGCCCATGCGCACTACAGCTCCATTTTGAGCTTCCAATTCGGAGGGGTGACCTGTCATGATATCTCGCTGCATAGAGGCGGTAGTATCGGCGGGTATTTGGTCGATGAAAGCCATTTTCCTGGCAACCACGTCTTGTGGTAATTTTACATTTTTAGCGGCTGCTACGGCAACAATCTCTCGCATTACCTGCTCGAGCAACTGGCGTGTACCGGGCAGGCTGCGAATAATTCCCACTGGCTGGCGGGTAATGGCACCAATCCCGCTAACCGAAACGATGAAAACGAATTTTTCCCACATAGCTGTCTGGATATCTGCCGGAATTTCAGCCTTTACGCCGGCTTTTAGAAAAGCTTTTTGTAATTGTTCTGCGAGAAGGTTTGGTTTACCATCTATACGGGCAAAGGCAATGTAGGGTTCTACACCCACATGCCGGATCGATCCGGGTTCAGCGATATATGCTGCTATCTGGCATAACCCGCCAAGGACAATCTCTTCACCCAAGACTGCTGCTAGTTGCGCTGGGGCATCCACACCATTTTCTAATGGGATAATGATGCTGGTAGGTTTTACCAGCGGTGCGATTCCATGAGCCGCTTCTGACACCTGCCATGCTTTTACACCAACCAGAACCACATCCACACACCCGATTTGCTGCGGGTCGTCTGTGGCATTTGCTGGGTAGATAATCGCATCTCCTTTAGGGCTTTCGATCTTCAAACC
>JAAZNS010000283.1 GCA_012798185.1 Chloroflexota bacterium
CTGATCGTCAACGAACTGGTCTCCAATGCCCTTAAATATGCCTTTCCCGATAACCGCAAAGGCTCGATTTCCATTACACTGAGTAAACCCGTAGAAAATGAAATCCTCCTTACCGTATCAGATGACGGAATAAGCGTTCCCCCGGACTTTGATTTTCACAACGACAGCAGGCTTGGCTTACAGATTGTTTTCGCTCTGGGAAAACAACAATTGGGGGGTAAAGTATCCTTCGAAACCAGGTACGGATTCACCTGCAGCGTGCAATTCCCCTTCCCACAATAAAATCTAAAAAACCAATAAAAATTATTATGTCATAGATTGACATATATCGATTCTACAATGCAATCATCCATATCAACGATGGGTAATGCGATGTTATGGAATCAACGACACGCATTCAAGTAATGTGTAAACCTGTTAATACAAATTTTTTATATAAGGAGCAATATCATGTCGTACGAATGTAAAATTATCGATCAACCAGCGCAGCCTATAGCTTCCATCCGCACCCATGCGGCAGTACAAAACCTCTCACAGGTTCTGGGACAATGTTATGGCACTATCGCCCAATATCTCGGTCAAATTGGTCAATTTCCTGCCGGAGCACCCTTTGTTGCCTACTATAACATGGACATGCAGAATCTCGATCTTGAAATCGGTTTTCCGGTTTCAGGGAAAATCCCCGGTAAAGATGCTGTCCAACCGGGGGAAATCCCAGCAAGCAAAGCAGTCACCTGTATGCACATTGGTCCCTATGATAAAATTGCGGCAGCCTATGAAGCGATGGATCAATGGATGAAAGCCAATCATGTAGAACCAACCGGTGCATGTTATGAATTCTATCTCAACGATCCTCAGCAAACACCTCCGGATGCTTTGCAAACCCGCATCGTGTTTCCGGTTAAATCCTGATAACAAAATGATATGGATAATCGGGCAGGTTTAAAGCCTGCCCGTATTTTTTCAATGCCCACCACTGCCACCCGTTTGATCACCCTGATAATGCTGCTTCAGCGGCAGCCTCGTCAAAAGGCGGGCGAGTTGGCAGTGAAGCTGGGCGTGTCTGCCCGCACCCTGCACCGTTATATGCTCATGCTCGACGAAATGGGCATTCCGATCTACTCAGAACGCGGCAGGTATGGCGGCTTTTCACTGGTGCGCGGTTATAAAATGCCCCCGCTAATTTTTACGCCCGAAGAAGCTACTGCGATTTGCCTGGGCGCCGGTCTGGTCAGCAAGATGTGGGAAGGCTTGTATGATGAGGCAGCCGAAGGAGCAGTGGCTAAGATCGAGAATGTATTACCGGATGAACAGCGTGACGAGGTAGCCTGGGCTCGCCGAGCCTTGGTGACTGCCCAATTGAAACGGCCTGGTTTACAGCCCTATACGCCTTTTCTTTATCTGCTGCGTAAAGCCATCCGGATGCAAAAACGCGTCCGCATTGTTTATCAAGCCGCCAATCAGAATAAAACCACCCAAAGAGAATTGGATCCCTATGCGCTTGCCTTTCGACAAGGCTGGTGGTACGTGATTGGCTATTGCCATCTGCGCCGAGACATGCGCTCCTTCCGCATCGACCGCATTCACCGCGTCGATCCATTGGAAACCAGCTACCAGATACCTTCCGATTTCGATGCCCAAAAATATCTCGATTTCGAAATCCAGAGCCAGGCACAGGTTCATATTCGCCTGCATTTATCAGCGGAAGTGGCAGCTTATGCCTTGAGTACACCTGCTGCCTGGGAAAGCGTGGCGGCGCAATCCGACGGTTCAGCAATCGTGACCGCTAACCTGCCCGATATCTATTGGGCAGCTTCCATGACCCTGAGTTATGGCCCGGGAACCATTGTACTGGAGCCGGACAAATTACGCCAATTAGTACAGGAATGGGCAAAAGCGATCGCTACACAGTACGAAAAACCCTAATTTTATACAACAAATATAAAAATTTGCCTTTATAAATAAATCTACAATGTTTTGATCCTCCCATTAAGAAAGAAAAAACTTTTTCTTCTTGAGAGTACAGGTGGTAAATGATCCCACCGCCTTATCATTTGAACAGCAGGCTGCTTGAATGCCTTCAAATAGCCAGAACAGATGCCCAAACAACAATAAAGCGTTGGCTGAGCCTGTCGAGACCAACCACCAAAAAAAACAGCACCTATTATGAATGATTGATTCGGGTATTAATAATTTCATATGGATGAAACGATGGACGAACAAAAACTTCTCGAGCGCATCACCATCAATCCCAAGATTTTTGGTGGTAAACCTATCATCCACGGCAAGCGTTTGGCAGTAGTGCATATCCTTGGCATGCTGGCAGCAGGTGATAACCAAGAGACAATCTTGCAGGGTTACCCCTGGCTGGAAGCAGAAGACATCCAGGCGTGTTTGGTATATGCCCGGCGTATGGCGAGCAATGAACGCATCGAACCGTTAGTCATTGAAGCTGGGGTGTGAAGATTCTTTTAGACACCTGTATGTGGGGCGGTGTTCGTATGGAATTGCTAACCGCAGGTATGGATGTGATCTGGGCGGGGGACTAGAGCGAGGATCCAGGTAGTGAATTTGTCTGCCCAGCAACAAGGATCGATTTATTTGCAAATACTGAAAACGTATGAACAAGATTTAAGTCAAAATGCAATTATCATCGTAGACAAACAACGAGTGCGCATCCGCACCAGAGATATATATAAATAGCTAGGAATATTTCTTTATGTATTTATATTTTCTTGGTTATCGCTAAGCATTCTTTGCATTAATAGAGAACTTTGTGCAATACTGAATATATTATTAGTTGATGTATTTATTAGTGGGAATTTGGAAAAAATCAGCATTTAGAAAATGCTATAAAAAATTCTTGGATACTTTAAATCATATTTGGAAATATTATTTCAATTTACTAAATGAAAAAGGTGTGACTTTAAATAATATTGGACAAGTTGAGGTAAAAATATAAATTTACATCAATTATCTCCTTTACTCATCATCTACTATCCATTAAAATTCCTCCTATCATGCCTCCCATCATCCTCGCCTGGAGCAGCGGCAAAGACAGCGCCTTCACGCTCCACCATCTGCGCAGCGACAACCAATATCAGGTGATCGCTCTGCTCACCACCCTCACCGCCGATTACGACCGCATCAGCATGCACGGCGTACGCATTTCCCTGGTTGAGCAGCAGGCAAAATCGTTGGGCTTGCCGTTGGAGATCGTAACCATCACCAAAAACGCACCCAACGAAGAATATGAAGCGCGAATGGCAGCTGCGTTGACGCGTTACCAGCAGAAGGGCGTCAACGCCGTGGCGTTTGGCGATATCTTCCTGGAAGACGTGCGCCAATACCGCCTGGATAACCTTGCGAAACTGGGCATGCAAGGCGTTTTTCCCCTGTGGCTGAAGGATTCCCATGAGTTGGTGCGGGCGTTTATAGACCTGGGTTTCAAAGCTGTTACCACTTGTATAGACACCCAAGTGTTAGATGCCCGTTTCGCTGGCAGGCTGATCGATGAGAGCTTCCTTGCCGAGCTGCCCGAAGGGATCGACCCCTGCGGCGAGAACGGCGAGTTCCATTCTTTTGTTTTTGACGGACCGGTTTTCAAGGAGCCGGTGCCATTCACGTTTGGCGAGCGGGTTCTGCGCGACGAGCGCTTCGCTTATATCGATTTACTGCCGGGGTAATAATCATTGATAAGCAAATGAAGATTAAATCGATTGGTGTGCTATTAATATTGGCATTGGTTTGCCTCTTCCACGTTGGGATAATCGGCGGGGGTGCCAAGCGTGATCTGGCGGCAGTATGGCGCGATAAAGGACAATCGGCGCTTTGGCGCTCCGCCCGCTTCGCGCAAAATCGGCGTTTTGCCAACTTCGTTTTATTTGTCCTTCAAAAAACCCCTGCGGACGCCGTTATCCTGCTGCCTCCGCAAAGCGAGGCAACCCGGGCGTTGAGCACCACCCCTTTTATGCAGTTCTTCCTGCTCCCGCGACGGGTTATCAACTGCACGGATTTACTCTGCTTTCTCCAAGCGGAGGGGGATAATCAATTCAAAATCATCGGCTCAAAAACATTGTTGTCCAATATAAACGCTTCCCCCGAAAGACTAGTGATGTTTGACCAGGATTGGGGAATACTCTTACCCCAAAATAGACAGGCTGCAACCATAACGGTTGCATCGAAAATTCAAGATGTCAACAGTCTCATCCGCTTTGGGTGTTTGCCCGTCATCTGGATCGCACTAATGGTGTTGGGCGGAAGCCAGTTATTGCATTTGTTCGCATTGAATATATCTGGCTGGTCGCTGCCCGCTCTCGGTTACGGTATGGCCTTGGGTATATTTTCCATCGCTGCTGCGGTTGTGTCTTTATGCGGTGTCCCTCTGAACGCGGAAGTCTTTTGGGTAATATCTTTGATTTTTGTATTAGTGGTTGTTCTGATATTCCTGAGATTCGGAAATACTCTTCCAATATCACACAGCCAAATTCAATCTTGGCTGATTGGTATTCAAAAACCGGATATTTGGGAATCGATAATCGTTGGCATCGGTCTGCTCGCCTGTGCCATTGCGGCAGGCAAAGGTTACTATGCCGCCGATGAGATCCAAACCTGGGGTGTGAAAGGGTATGCGCTTTCCATCGAAGGCTCGATTGACCGGGTGGCTGCCTGGGGCACCAATCCCTGGGCATTTCCTCTCCATGTACCGATAATAATTGCCTCCCAACACGCCATGTTTGGCGATATTTTACTATCATCCAAATGGCTGTTCAGCGGGTATTTTATTGGCTTCATGCTGGTGATATACCGGTTACTGGAAAATAAGACAGGGCAACGCCATTTTGCGGGTCTGATAACCCTGGTTTTGGCTTCGACTCCCATTTTATTTCGGCATGCCTCCCTGGCTTATGCTAACCTCACTTTTAATTATTACCTGGTAATTGCTATACTGCTGCTCAACCAGGATTCGGAAGCAGACATATATCGAATAATACCGGGGAAGGCGTTATTGAGCGGATTGTTTTTCGCTTTTGCTTCCTGGACAAGACCCGAGGGATTAACAATGGCATGGTCAGGTGTGATATTGATTTATGGGTTGGCGTTTCTCCGCAAGTGGATTCGAGATAAAAAACATATTTTCCTAACCGTCACATCCCTGCTCATTTACTCATTTTTCTGGCAGACTGTAAAAAGAGTGGTGTACCGTGAGGGTGTAACGAATTCAGGAACAATATCACTTGCCGTGCAGCAAATTTTCTCTGGAAAATTCAATTTCAACGAAATACAATATGTTATTAAATCATTTTTCTATACCCTGATCGATTTTCAAACCTCGGGAGGATTGAGTATCCTTATATTAATAGGATTGACCATTTGGGTTCTAAAGGACTATAGGGTACAAAAACCATCTTCCTCGATAGTGATCTGCGCTATCTTCTACGCATTGATGATTTGCATCGCCTTTTATTTCATCTCTTACAATGTTAAATATGATGTAAGCCGATGGGTAAGCACCAGCTTCGACCGGGCAATCATGCCGAGTTTCATTTTGTTATGGTTGAGTTTATCCGGTACAATAGGTTGGAAAAAAGGAGCTGTTAGATGAGTATAGAATCAGAAACCAACCGTTGTGAAACCTGTGAGATGCGTAAAAAAGCCGAAGCGAACCCGAAATCGTTCATGTCACGGTTGTGGAAATGGCATACCGGCTGGTGCCCCGGCTGGAAAGCTTACCAAAAATCATTAGCGGAAAAAGGAGCTCCGCTAAAAACCAACTAAGTTATCTTTGATAAATCATTCGGGATGATGAGATCGTGATGGGGCATCTCTTGTTGGAGGGTGGCGCTGAATTAGGCGGGAAGATGGCTGAACCAGATTCACGCGCCCTCCAGTTAGCCGGTGGAATGAACGCCCCCATCGTGATCATCCCCACTGCTGCCGCACCCGATTTAAACCACTTGCGCGCGGGGAACAACGGCTTGCGCTGGTTCAAAAAACTCGGTGCAGCGCAAGTGGATATCTTGCCAATCATCGATCAACAGTCGGCTGGCAAGGCATATATCGCGGCAGCTTTGCGAAAGGCAAAATTGATCTATATGCTGGGTGGCTTTCCAGATTACCTGGTGCAAACCTTAGATAACAGTCTCTGCTGGCAAGCCATGCTCGAAGCCTACCATAATGGAGCTGTTCTTGGCGGCAGCAGCGCCGGGGCAATGCTGCTGTGCCAATACCTATATGATCCACGTTCCGGCAAAGTCATCGAGGGGTTGAACTTGCTGCCTAATTCCTGTTTACTGCCTCACCATAATACCTTTGGTAAAGCTTGGGCGCCGCACCTGCAGAAGGCACTGCCCAGTGCTGTATTGATTGGTATCGACGAGAAGACCGGCATGATTGATGACGCGCCGGGGAAAAATTGGCAAGTCTACGGCAAGGGTGCGGTCACCCTGTATTACCAACGCGAAAAAAGGGTACATCGCTCAGGAGAATCGTTTTCATTGAAGCATTATTAAATTTTTAAAAGCCAGGAATTTATTATGATCCGCTGCTTTCGGCAAGCTCAGACAGGGCATTGTTTACTAAGCGCCAGTTCTTATAGGTGTGCGGCGTTCAAAGTCAAATAAAAAAGCTCCTCGCCTAAGGTGATGTCATACCTTTGGGCGATGAGCTTATCGCTTTATGCAATAATCTATCCCTTCAACACTTCCACCATTGCCTGATGAATGTGCCCATTACTAGCTAACACATTCTTCTGTAAATGGTTGAACGGCTGCCCATTTACCTGGGTTACCATTCCGCCGGCTTCTTGCACGATAAGCGCGCCGGCTGCCATATCCCATGGCGCCAAATCCAGCTCCCAATAACCATCCAGACGACCGCAAGCGATGTGGCACAAATCCAGGGCAGCGGAACCATCACTGCGTAATGAAATCGTCTTTTTTAGAATTCGCGTCAATTCGGCGCAATTGTCTGCTGGGTTAGTCCAGGCATCGTAGGGAAAGCCGGTCGCCACCAAGGCTTTACCCAATTCAGGCGTTGCAGTCACATGGATAGGCTGTCCATTCAAGCGGGCGCCACCCTGTTTTTCAGCAGTAAAAAGTTCGTTTAAAACCGGGTTATATACAACGCCCAAAACAATCTCACCTTGTTTCTCCAAAGCAATAGAAACACCAAACAAAGGGTAATTGTGAGCGTAATTCGTCGTCCCATCGAGGGGATCGATGATCCAGCGGTAACTGCAAAGCTCATCCAATTTTGAGCCTTCTTCTCCCAAAATACCATAATTGGGGTAAATGTCCCGCAGAAAACCGATAATCATCTGTTCGGACTCGCGGTCCATCTCGGTAACAATATCGATAACCCCTTTATAGGAGACCTGATGAGGCTTATTGTAGTGGTCGCGCAGAAATTGCCCGACCATACGGGCGGCTTGAATTGCTATATTAATTTCTGACATAGTTTACCTGTAAATAATTAACCTTTCACGGCGCCACGCGCCATGCCGCGCAGCATAAAGCGTTGAACGAAGAAGGACAAGGCAATCATAGGCACAATGGCCAGCACAATGGCGGCGGACATTTGCCCCATTTCTACCCCGCGGAAGGTCCAATATCCAGCAATGCCTACCGGCAACGTACGTGATTTTGCGCTGGTAAGCATCAGGGCATAGAACATGTCATTCCAGGAAAGCACAAAGGCAAACAACCCGGCAGCGCCAATTCCCGGCCGGACAATAGGTAAAACGATTTGAAAAAATGTCTGCCATCGGGTAGCTCCATCTACCAGA
>JAAZNS010000284.1 GCA_012798185.1 Chloroflexota bacterium
ATTGCCCGGTCTGAGAAATTGGATGGTCATGCCAATGCCGCGGAGAAAAGACTATGAAAACTTCTTCCCGTTTCGATGATATTGCCCCATATGAATTTACAGAATCTGCAATAATCTTAGCAGCCCGGTTGGGGCTGAAACCCGATCAGATCCTTAAATTGGACCTGAATGAAAACCTTTTCGGTGCTTCTCCCCTTGCTTTGCAGGCACTCGCTAACCTTTCCTGTGCACACTTTTATTCAGATGCAGACTGTTCCGAGTTGCGGAATGCCTTATCAGATTTTACTGGCGCTCCTGCGGAAACTATATTAATCGGGAACGGTGCTGATGAATTGATCGATCTCACAGCCAATGTTATGCTGGATGCTGGCGATAGTGTGATCATATGCCCGCCTGCTTTCAGTATGTATTCGGTGTGCACATCACTACATCAGGGACGAATCATTGAAGTACCCCGCCTCTCTGATTTCCAATTAGACATGGCTTCCATCTCAACTGTGGTTGAACAAGAACACCCCAAGATGATATATATCACCTCCCCTAACAACCCGGATGGTTGTTTGATTAATCCAAAAGATATCGATACATTGCTTAACTTACCCATTCTAGTTGTACTCGACGAGGCATACATCGAATTCAGCGAAGGTGGCGGCACTTTTGGACAACAAAATTCCCGCATACGTGAAGTCATTGAACGGAAAAATTTAGCTGTATTGCGGACATTCAGTAAATGGGCTGGATTGGCAGGGTTAAGAATAGGTTATGGGGCTTTTCCAGACTGGCTGGTACCAGTGTTATGGAAAGTGAAATTGCCATATAACATCAATGCTGCAGCTGAAGCTGCTGCCTTGGCATCTTTGCGGGATTTGGATATTCTTGCTGAACGCATTAGCATTATTCAAAATGAGCGAAAACGCATGATCGATGCATTGGCGCGTTTACCCTATATACTCCCTTATTCCTCTCAAGCAAATTTCTTGTTATGCCGTATTATCGGACGGAGTGCCGCTGATCTCTTTCAAATTTTGCTGAAAAAGGGCATATTAATACGTTATTTTGGAATGCCGCCATTGACCGAATACATCCGCATCAGCATTGGACGCCCCCAGGATAATGACCGGCTATTACAAGCATTGGAGGAAGAAGCATGAAACCCATTGAACATACCTCAAAGCTGCTTAAACGTACTGCGCAAATTGAACGTAAAACTCGCGAAACCCACATTAAGGTAAATCTCGATATTGATGGAAAAGGTATCAGCGATATTAAAACCGGAATCGGGTTCTTGGATCATATGCTTACTCAAATTGCCGTTCATGGCCTATTCAACCTGACCATACTTGCCAAGGGTGATTTGGATGTGGATTGCCATCATACAGTGGAAGATATTGCCCTGGTTTTAGGCGAAGCTTTCAACATCGCTTTAAATGACCGTAAGGGAATTGTTCGCATGGCTTCAATTACCTTACCAATGGATGATAGTCTGGCATTGGTTGCCATTGATCTTTCTGGTCGCCCCTATGCGGTTTTCGAAGCGGAATGGCAGGGGACAACCCTGGGAACAATACCCGTTAGTCTTATCGGTCATTTCTTCGAATCGTTCGCCATTCAAGCTCAATGCAACCTGCACGCGCAGGTTCTTTATGGAAAAGATGACCATCATAAGGCAGAAGCCTTATTCAAAGGTTTGGGAAGAGTATTAGATACAGCTACCCTCATCGACCCCCGCCGCGGTGATGTTGTCCCATCCAGCAAAGGTATGATATGAAACCAGCCGAAGTTATTCTGGTCAATGCAGGAACAGGAAATCTACACTCGGTTCGCAATGCCCTGGAAAAATGCGGTTGCCGACCCATCGATACCAGCGATGCAGAAACCGTTCGCCGCGGCGGGCGGATCGTTCTTCCCGGGGTGGGTGCTTTTGCACGCTTCATGGCGGGACTGCGGCAATTTGATTTAATCGATGCACTGCAAGAAGCTGTCTGCCGCGGCGACCCGCTATTGGGGATTTGTGTGGGCATGCAGGCGTTTTTCGAATTCAGTGAGGAAATGGGCTTCCACGATGGACTTGGATACCTTGCTGGCAGTGTGATACGCTTTCCCAATCGAGCTGGTTTAAAAGTGCCGCACACAGGCTGGAACCAGCTTCATAGAAATCATGAATCGGCACTATTCAACGGATTGAAAGACGGTTCTTTTGCATACTTTAATCATTCATATTATTGTGCTGCGTCAGATACTGCAGATATTCTGGCAATGACCGATTATGGCATTAATTTCTCCAGCATGGTGCAGCATAAAAATATTTACGGTGTACAGTTTCATCCGGAAAAAAGTCAAAAAGTTGGCTTGAAGATTTTAGAAAATTTTCTTTCTTTATGAAAGGTACCATGTTCTCGATATTTCCCGCAATCGATCTGCGCTGCGGACAGGTAGTCCGCCTAAAAATGGGTGATCCGTCCCGGCAAACCAAGTATTCAGATGATCCCGCCGAAACTGCCCAGCGCTGGCTGGAAGCAGGGGCGCGTTACTTACATGTAATCAATCTCGATGGCGCTTTCCAGGAATCCGATTCAAAAAACCTGGAGGCGCTTAAAAAAATCATTGAAACCACCTATAAATATGGCGCGAGAGTCCAGTTTGGGGGCGGTTTACGTTCCTCCGCTGCTATCGAACATGCATTTAACCTAGGAGTAAGCCGCGTCATATTGGGTACAGTGATCATCGAACAGCGGCAAGTTTTAACTGATGCACTGAAACGTTGGGGACCAGAACAGGTGGCAGCCGCATTGGATGCCCGGGATGGATTCATTCAAGTACGCGGCTGGAAAGAAGACACCCGGATGAAAGCAGTTGAGCTGGCAATCCATCTGCAAGAAGCTGGGTTACGCTGGTTAATTTTTACCGATATTACCCACGACGGCATGGGAAGCGGGATTAATCTGGATCAAACCCTTGAACTATCCAAATCCTGTTC
This sequence comes from Chloroflexota bacterium, assembly GCA_012798185.1. Lineage (GTDB taxonomy): Bacteria > Chloroflexota > Anaerolineae > Anaerolineales > UBA4823 > JAAZNS01. The sequence continues at coordinate 2,978 of JAAZNS010000284.1, forward strand.
ATTACAGATTATCGCCTCTGGCGGCGCAAGCAGCTTGGACGATATCCGCCGTGTTCGGCAAGCCGGACTGGCAGGCGTGATCGTTGGTCAGGCGCTTTATTCGGGAAGCATACAGGCAGAGTATCTATTCCAGGAAAATTTTTGGCAAAAGTAATTTATCATCCGATGCTTTGTGATCAGGTTCATCAGAGTTCGATTATCAGGAATAAACGAAGAAGGATAATATGCTAGCAAAACGAATCATCCCTTGTCTGGATATACGCGATGGTCGCGTGGTTAAAGGCGTGAATTTTATAAATTTGCGAGATGCTGGCGACCCGGCAGAGCAAGCACACATCTACGAAGAAGCTGGCGCCGATGAGTTGGTTTTCTTGGACATTTCTGCCACACCAGAAGGTAAAGCCACCGTGGTAGATACGGTGCGCCTTGTTGCCAACCAGGTATTCATGCCGCTCACGGTTGGCGGTGGTGTCCGCACTCCCCAAGATATCCTTAAACTTCTTTTAGCCGGAGCGGATAAGGTGAGCCTGAACTCTGCCGCTGTGCGAGATCCGTTGTTGATTTCAGAAGGTGCCGACCGGTTTGGTAGTCAGTGCATTGTACTGGCGATCGATGCAAGGCTAATTTCTTCACCCGGTCAACTGAATCGTTGGGAGGTGGTAATCGATGGAGGAAGAACGCCTACTGGTATGGATGCTGTAGAATGGGCAGTCATGGGAGTCGAGAAAGGCGCCGGGGAAATTCTTCTTACCAGTATGGATCGGGATGGCACTTTAGCGGGTTACGATCTGCCCCTCACTCAGGCAGTGACAGCAGCAGTCGCAGTTCCGGTTATTGCTTCGGGTGGCGCGGGAAAAACGGCTCACTTCGCAGAAATTCTTACAAAGGGAAACGCTGACGCTGCTCTGGCTGCCTCAATCTTTCACGACGGCATCCTTGAAATCCACGCTGTTAAACGTGAACTGGCAGCTCTGGGAATTCCAATGCGAATAGAGGAGTTTGCTTTTGACAACTGACACGCTTAATCTTAAATTTGATGAAAATGGCTTGGCTCCTGCCATCGTCCAAGATGCCAATACCGGCGAGGTGCTCATGCTGGCATGGATGAACGCAGAAGCCTTGAAACTCACACTTCTCTCCCGTCAGGGTTGGTTCTGGTCGAGAAGCCGAAAAGAATTATGGCGTAAAGGCGCTACCTCTGGCAATACCTTGGAAGTACTGGATGTCCGTATCGATTGTGATCAGGATGCACTACTTCTTAAAGTAATCCCTGCTGGACCGGCTTGCCATACAGGCAATATATCATGTTTTTATCGAAAGGTAATCAATAATGACTATATCGAAACTCTATGAGACAATCTGTCAGCGCCGAGATAACGGGAAACTAAATGAATCTTACACAGCTTGTTTAATTGCTGAAGGCGAGGACAAAATATTAAAAAAGATCGGCGAGGAAGCCGTTGAAGTCATCCTGGCAGCTAAGGTGCAAGGAGATCAACGGTTGGTAGAAGAAGTGGCAGACCTGACCTACCATGTCCTCGTATTGCTGGCTTCTCGCCGATTGACACCCGAATTAATTCAAGCCGAACTTGAAAGGCGCGTCCGGTGAATCGCCCGGTTTTTATTTTCGATATCGACGGGGTTCTGGTTAACCCGCGAGGGTATCGTAAAGCGTCTCAAGCAACACTGGATCATTTCACCCAGCGGATTGGTATTGGTACGGTATTGCTGACTGATGAAATTCTAAATCATTTCGAAGCACATAATATTTCCAGCGAATTTGATATTGTCCCTTTATGCCTGGCAGAAATTTTCAATGAAATTCTAACGCTTTATCCCGATATAAAACTTCCAGCCGATCTGTATCAATCTTGCGATCAATTATATAAAAATAAAATCAAGACTCCACGGTTGGATCTACCATCCTTGGCGGAGATAATTAACAAGGTCTTGGTTGCAGGTCAATTTCCTTCTGAAGCAGCATTGAAAGCCAATTACTATGGGGCGGAACATGCACCTTTTATTAATTTATGTTCGCATCCCCTTTTGAACAGTATTCTTGAAAACACACGAAATGTAAAACTTTCCCCAGTCACGAATATCTTTCAACAATTTGTATTGGGGAGTGAAATATTTCAAGATACTTATAAAACTCCGTCTGAAATCAAAACTAACTCATTTTTACACGATTTCGACCAGCCTCAGCTAGAAAAAGAGATTGCTGAATTGCTCTTGGAATTATGGAATAAGGGAAATATCGATATGGCTGCTTTTACCGGCAGACCATCAGCACCGGCTGACGGGAACAATAAGCCATTGCTGCCCTATTCGCCTGAAGCAAACATGGCATTGGATATCACAGGGTTATCAAGTATTCCTCTATTAGGTTTAGGTGAGGTGTATCGTTTAGCCGATCTTACCAGTTTAAATTCGGATAGCTTAGGGAAACCATCATTAATTTCATCCTTGGGGGCAATTTCAGCGGCATTATGCAGAAATGGATTTGAAGGATTATTAGCAGCCCATCGCTATATAAATCTGAGTGATGATGATTTCTTCAGGCATGTACCCGCCTTGGATATCCACCTGTTCGAAGATACACCAAGCGCTATACGTTCTACCCGTGAAGCGGTTGATATGCTGACGAAGATTGGTGCATCTTTCACTCTTCATGTCTGGGGGATAGCCAGTTCTGCGGATAAGGTGCGTTCTTTACAAGCTGCCGGGGCAATTACATTTGAGAGTATCAATAATGCTATCATCGCTGCTCTTAAAATAATAAAAACCCCTGGATACGTTTAGCGATAGTGAAAAACAATTCCTAAAAAAGGATCGGGTGAATTAATACCTGAGTTTCTCAAATTAGTGTCCTGGAATCAAGTTTTTTCAGAACAGATATCACTGAATTCGAGATATCCGGTTCTGCAAACAACTCATTTCCATTGATAGTGACAACAGCAGAACGAACAGGCCGCAGAAG
>JAAZNS010000285.1 GCA_012798185.1 Chloroflexota bacterium
ACTTTTGTTGCTATTTGAATAGCGGTTGCTCCACTTGCTGTTTTAACTTTTCGGATGAATGTCATATATTTAATTTTAGCTCATCCCCCTTCTATTTTTTCTCGTTAGTGTCCTCAAAATGCCTTTTTTACGAGTAAATTTGCTGTTTTTTTCCTAAAATGAGAAACTCAGGTGGAGGATGTCCTCCGATCCAATTTATCATATGATAATCGAAAATTATTATGGTTTAGCTGGTGGTCATCCCTATAAACAATTAGAATATCCAATACCTAATAAACCTCTTCGTATTCCAGATATGTTTAATTCAAAGACTGGCGATGTTTATGAAATCGAACCAATCTACTTAAAATCGCAAGGAAAAATACAAGTTAAAGATTATGTATATGATTTGGCTGCCGCTGGCGAAGTAGGATTACTTGAAGGAACTTATGGTTTCTTTAAATATAATTGGAATAAAACACCTTTTCATATCGGTACCGGTATAGACTGGCCTGGAAAGTATCAGAGTATATTCTTATATAACCCTTTATTTGACCTCGTTGCTGATTATGTTGGAGATGGAGTTGTCGTTTATTGGTTGGAACCTGATGCTCTTGCTTGGACTTATACAGCAAAAGAACTCAGAGATATTGCAAGAAATCAGAAACTCTTTCGCCGTCGTAATTTTTACCCATCTTCTCCAGCTTATCAACCGGCATATATAATTGATTATAACAATCTATGTGGTCAAGCATTAATTATCGTTGGTGGTGTAATAATTGCAGTTACAATTGTTGAAGATGCCACTGCTGTCGGAATAGTTGATGATATAGTTACTATTCCAGCAGGTTATTATTTGATAAATTATGGCATGAAGTTAGCATATTTTTATCCTGCACCTTAAAATGATATTTGAATTACCCATAATTAATAAAATATTGAGGACATCATGCAAACTATTGAAATTGATGAAAAAGGGCATAAATTAGATTTAACTTTTTCGGAATTTTTACAATATATTTTAGCCAACGCAAAAAATATATTAATACTCTCAGAATCATATGTTTCTTACCATAGCTCGGGATTAGCTGATATTGATCATAAAATTCATGATTTATTGTCAATGCATATAGTGGCACGAATTATTAAGATTTTACCTCTCATCGAAGATCATCAATTATGTCAAGAAATAAATTCGCTTTTACATTGTTTGGACAAGCTTGAGGATTTAGATAACCAAATAATTCGTACATATGCAGAATATTTTAGATTAATAGACAAAGATGGTCATTTTAATAATAAAAAAGTTCTTAAAAAGGTCCACGAAAGCCGAATAAAAAACGTTATTATCCCAAGCGAGATTAATCCTTTAATAAATATTTCTCAAAACTTATATTTAGAAATACAAATGATTTATAAATCTATTGAAGATAGAGTTACAAAATTATCTATATAAAATTTTTTGAGTATTATTTTTAATAGGATTAAATAACTTAACAATTTACCAAATTTACACCTTTCATCACCACTACCGCCTATAACGGCCTGGGCGACCGCCTGCAACAGACTATTAATTACACAACCGCCACCTACACCGTGGACATAGCCGGTGGCTTAACCCAGGTGCTCTCGGATGGTACAAACACCTACCTGTATGGCGCTGGGCGCATTGCCCAGAAACACAACAGCATCACCGAATATTACCTAGACGATGCCCTAGGCTCGGTGCGCCAATTAGCCAATTCCGGAGGCGAGGTGGTGCTTGCCCGTGCTTACGACCCATACGGTAGCCTGGTGGAGAACAACGCCTACGATGGGGTTTCCACGGCATATGGTTATGCCGGAGAATTCACGGATGCCAGCGGGATGGTGTATCTAAGAGCCAGGTATTACAGCCCTATCATCACCCAATTCATCCAGGCTGACACTAAAATATCAGACCCACTAAAACCTTGGGAATGGAATCTATATATTTATGGGCGTAATAATCCAATTAACCTAGTTGATCCATCTGGATACCAAAGCTGTAAAACTCCTGGTGAATGCGCTGAATTGACACTAAAATACATTTACCAAATCAATTTAGGAACAAATGTAGGTAATGGTTTTTCGGATGAAGAAAAAACCTTGATTTTAGATACAGTATCTAAATTTGCGAATTTTCTTGGTGGTACAAGTAAATTAACAAATAATATATCATTGGTAGAAATTTTTATGGACTGGTGGAATAATGCAGGCGATTGGGGTGCTAGTTACATAAATCAAACTCAAAAAATTCAACTACCCCCAGGGTGGTATAGTCCAATCATTGCTCAAGATCCGAGCGGTGCGATTAATATATATCTTAATAATCCCTGTGTGGAGGATAAATTACACTTACCAGATGATTCATTACCATCTGACAAAATTGAAGCACAATTTGTGCTGGCGCATGAATTGGGGCATTCATTTAGTGCTAGAAATGAAAAATCATATCAAAGTTTCATAGATAATGTTAATTTACCTCCAAAAGAATTGGCAATGTTTAATTCCAACCCATTAATAAAAAGAAACGCAATGAGGGAATATTTTGGTAGTGATGTGTTTTCAGATATGGTTGCAGCGTATTTATACTCTCCTGGTCTTCTTAATCAACAAATGAGAGATTGGATTCAAATAAAGATGCGGGATTCTCTTTATTAAAGACATATTCAATATAAACCTATAATAAATGTTAGTTTTTCAATAATATAATGGAAAAGAAAAAGAATCTCAGTTGGTGTAACATATTTTCTGTAAATTGTTAAACCTTAACAAAAATGGTGAGTCAGACGCATCCTTCAAGTCACTAAGACAAGAAAGGAGAGTATGATGACTCACCAAAATGGTGATAACCTTTCAGCCGATCTCTCAGAAGAATTACTTTCAAGTGATTTTGATTTTCTAACATATTTTACAGAAAAAAGATTGCGCATAATCAGGTTGAAATAATTAAATAATTTGGAAATAATCTATGACAATAACCAAAATAAACCATATAAAATTTAAAAGAAAAATAATAATAATCGCTATATTTATATCAATAATCGGATGTTTTTTACCTTGGCAATTAGAAGGCGATGTCGTCAATTTAATTACTTGTGGCATTCAAATATATCCATCAATAAATGATAATGGAGGTATATTTATATTATTATTAAATATTTTTATTTTTATTCTTTTGATGAAAACACCGAAAATCATAAAAGAACCACAAAAATGGATTAATATAATTAGCATTACCCTAGTATTTCTTTCCATTTATCATTTTGGTAGATTCTTATTATACTTATCTGATCCTCATTTTGAGCCGAGCGAATTAGGTATACCATCATTAGGAATAGGGTTGATTTTAATTATTATCGGTTCAATTCTTTTGTTATTTGTTTTGATTATTGATTTTTTTATGACAAATGATTTAAATATAAATTTCAGATAATCCGATTTCTAATTATATTATTACGAACCTAAATCGTGTTTTCCAGAATAAATTGTTGATTATTCGTCTTTTATCGATTCATGAACTGCCTCAACAAAACCAATGCCTCGCCATTTCATCCAAAAATCAATGATCGAACCCCCACCGCAACCGGTAAAGCAATGCCAGTAATTTTCCTTATCATTGACGCTGAAGCTGGGATGCTGGTCGTCATGAAATGGGCATTTACCGATAGCCCCACTTCCGTTGGGTTTTAAATCAATATATTGGCTAACAAATTCTAAAACAGTAATGCTTTGCTTAATCCTTTGCGAAACTTTATCTGTGGACTCACCAAATCGCTCAGGAGGGGCTTTTGGTATTTCGAAAGATGAAGAAGTCGGATAAGACGTAATCATTAAGTCTGAAATCGTTTGAGGGGCTGAGAGAGCAATAATTTGCTCCCGGATGGTTGGAGCAAGGGGTTTTCTTTCCGAAGTAATAAACCCATATCGTATCCCAGTAACCCGGTGGATGCCAAAGGGCATACGGATCAAAGAACCGGGTCCCTGGCTCAAGCGATCTTGTTTTGGGAAAAGTTCGATTCCTTCGATCTTTTGCTCGGCTAATATCCCCAGACCGAATTTTCGCGCTTCTCGCCCTGTCACGGCTTTTTCAAAGAATAACCAAAGGTGTCCACCGCGCCTACTTAACTCAAGGTATAAGGGACAATGATTCTGGGCTAATCCAGAATTGATCTGTAGTAAATTCGCCATCCCTTCTTCATCATCAGCATCAAAAACAATGAAGCGCGCTTTGTTCTTTTGGTTCAGGCAATAAGCACCCAGGGTAATTTCTCCTCTGAGATGTGCGAACAAGTGATCCACATTGAGCGGTTCATGGACACAAATGTAACGGCCGTCATCAAGCTGCCTGGCGTAGATATCTCAACGTTGAACGAATCGTTTAGCTAAAATCATAACTGGTCGGGATAATTCATATTCACTTATTGGCTTCTCCTTTTCTCTCATAGCTCAAGTTAGCATAGAAAATATTCGCCCAAAAATCCAGCCGCCCCCGGCGGCGCTCAATTTTCCCGCGGCGGCGACAGAAAGAGTCCAGAAAAAGATGTCGTCGACGCA
>JAAZNS010000286.1 GCA_012798185.1 Chloroflexota bacterium
AATAATGAAAAATAATATTTGTTGGTTTTTACTAACAATCAAACCCAGCCATGTCAAGCCATAATAAATGATAGAACCAAAAAGCAATAAATAAAAAATCAAACCAACACCCCCTGTTATGACCATAGCATCCCAAGTTTCATTATGAGATCGGTCCGGAGAAGCATTTCGCTTTTCAACCAACGTCAGGTTGGTTTGATAAAAAGGATTATATGCAACATACATTGCTTCAGGTCCATAACCTACAATAGGACGTATAGAGTTAAATGCATCTTTTTTTCCATCCGGGAATTCTAAAGGTTCATGCGGTGCCACTAATTCAGCAGCACCCGCCCATATATAAATACGAACCCGGCTGGTTGTCGAGTTTGGGTCCAACAGCATTCCCAGTCTGCCAATTCCGGGAATATTTCTAAAGCTTTGAAAAGGACCATTGGGAATATTAACCAAGAGGAGGAATATCCCCACTATAAGTGCTAATCCAATTCCGCTAAACGTTAACCAGCGCTGCCGCCATATTAGTGATAAAACTACGAATAAAAAGAAAGTACCTATTAACCAACCCATTAATGGACCACGACTTCCGCTAAATAATAATGCAATTACCTGTAACGAAGCGATGAAAACATAAGCAGTTGCCCGTAAAAAATTTGGTAATAATCTTCCTCGATCATTAAGGATAGAGGTAAAAGAATCGGTTATCTTGACAATAGTTAATGGAAATACCATTATCAAATACGCTGCCACAAAAATTGAATTGCCCATATTGGCTGCAATACGTTCTACCACGTCACCTGCCCAGGGTACCGGATCGATTTTATATCGTTGTAAAACCCCATATAAACTGACCGGCAGGCTGGATATGATTACTGCTGAAATAATACGTTCGATCTGCCCTTTTTGCCTTAAATTCACAACAATTGCAAAAAATATTATGATATACGAATATGTCGTATATGTTCCCTGTAGACGTTGATAGGATCCTGCCCAGCTGACTCGGGGAGTGATTGAGAATACTGTTGCCAACAAGTAAGCAATCACCATCCCTATAACCGAGACCATGAGGGGAGTTTTTAAGATTGTCATAATTATTGAATTCTTGGGGGTAAAATTTTCCCAATGAATCCCTTTTTCATCAATTATTTTAATTAACCAACAAATAGCGATAATAATCGCGAATGATCTTAATAGAGTAATCTTATCAGGCTCAAAAATTCGGCTGGAATATACATTAAAAAAAACAGGGATATTAATTATCGCTGCCAGCCAGGCAATTTCCATTATCCCCGTGCAATAACGGCTCAATTTTGTTGGCATTGGATTCCAATCCTAAAGTTTATGAGATTTATACTTAAGATTGGTTAATTATAAATCTTATTTACGCTCAATTTCACGAGTTTTTAAAACATTCTGTTCTGCCCTTTTACGGTATCACAAAGGTAGGGTATTATTATCAGAATGGAAAAAATCGAATATATTTCGCAGCTTCTCCAAGAAATATCCTATCGACAAATCCTGAAGAAATTAAAAAACCGTCGATTTTGGCGGGATAGCGGGTTGCTGATCCTGGCAAATTTCATTGTCACATTATTAGGGTTAATCCGTACTCCCGCAATGACCTGGTTACTCCCCAAAGAAGAATATGGCATGATCGCTACTGTGACAGCCTGGATGCCGTTTTTACAATTGCTTTCCTTATCCGGGCTAGATAATGCATCTTACCATTACTCTGCAAAAGGAAAGTTTTGGGCTTTTGTTATCAGCACAAAAAATAGATTAATATGGTCAATTTTTAGTTCATTGGGCTTTTTCACAATATCCATTTTTTGGTTTATAAAAAATAATTCAATCCTCGGTTGGCTTTTTCTAATAACTGGTTTTTTTTACCCAGTTACAATCGGTTTATCTGGTATTCCCGGTATGTTATCAGCTCAAGAGAAATTTTACCGTCTATTTTGGTATAGAATTTTGGAAAGCATTTGCGATTTTGCAGGATTTATCCCTTTAGCTTTTTCTGCGTGGTTAGGAAGTCGTGTAATAACATTTTATTCAACTAACCAAATCGTAGCTGCAGGGATGCAAATCATTTACTGCTATTGGATTTATTTATCTTTGGTAAAAGAAAAAACGCCTTCATTAAGTTGCAATGATGAAAAAGAATTAATAAGATATGGAAAACATCAAACAGCAATTTCTGGAATAAGCGTTATTCAATCAAAAATCGATGCTGTTCTGGTCAGTATGCTATTATTACCCTCAATAATGGCAGATTATAATATCGGATTGATCGTTGCTGATCAATTTAAAAGATTGTGGAATATTTATATATCTGTCCGATACCCACCTCTAGTCAAGATGGAATTAGTGCATCGAAGAAGACGTTTTATACTCGAAGGCATAGCTGTCACTTTTTCTTTTTTTTGTTTTGGAATGCTCGTAAGTAAACTCGGACATTTTATCATCCCCATTTTATTACCCCCAAGCTATTTCAATAGTCTGGTTTATTTGGATATTTTGATTGGATCGGTAATTATTGGAACTCCGGGTGGGGTTGTCGAGATATACTATCGAACAAAGCAAGATGAAAAAACACAGTACGCTATGAGGATCACATCAGCGATCGTCAGCATTATTGCATCCCTAGCTTTTATTTTAATTTGGAATGCAAAAGGTGCCGCATATGGACGCTTTTTTGCGAATCTTGTTTTTTCGCTTTTAGGGATTTACCTTTTTTTGATCCGTAAATGAAAATATGAAAAATTGTATTTGTATTGTACTCTGGCATAACAATCAATCTCTCTTTGAAGAATTAATTAATAATTCTAATCTTGATATTTTTGTAATTTCTCACAAGTCAATTGATGATATACCCCATTGGCTCAATACATATGTCAATAGTGAACATATATTTATTGAACCAAATATTGGATATGATTGGGGTGCATATCAGCAATTTCTGGAAAAAAAAATCTATTTGAATTATTCGTCCATTTTTTTTTCACATGACGATCTTCTTATTAAAGATAATCTTATATTCAATTATTGTTTGGATATTATTGAAGCTAATAACGGGTATTGCATTGTGGGAAATGGTCTTAATAACAAAAAACGTGATTGGCCACTAACACATATTCATTGTTATGCCCACTCCAAATGGAAACCGCCCTCATGGAATTTTTGTCATGATACTATGCGCGGTTCTTTTTTTGGAACATCAAGTAACGCTTTGAAAATTATTGATAATTTTGAAGTGTATTGGGATCATCATAAATTCCTAGGCGTAGGAGCTGGCAATTGGAGTTTACGAGCAACATGCGGGAAAATACAAGAAATATTGGGAGAAAATTCTTTCCAATTTTTAAGCCAAAATTACCGTGATACCCCTTTTTTAATTGAAATGGAAAGAGGAAAACTTAATAATTCCCTCAATGATAAGCATCAACCTGTGAATATTAGATATTTGCTGATTTACAGAATTTCAAAATTTCTCATGACATGGTATATGGATACCAATAATAAGAATATTAAAAATTATTTGTCAATAATTATGTCTTTTATCTTTAACAAATTATAAATCGTAATAAAACCATGAAAATTAGCCTTGGAATTAATATTCAACCCGGCCCTTGGGGAGGGGGCAACCAATTCGGTCAATCGCTTTCTTCTTTTCTTCAAAAAAAAGGTGTTGAAATATCTTTTGATTTAAAACAAAATAATCTTGATCTTATTTTATTAATCGACCCTCGTTCTTCTTCTAAAACTTCTGCATTCAACCATTTAGATATTTTCAGGTATCTTTGGTATAAAAATAGCCAAGCTTTGATTGTTCACAGGATTAATGAGTGTGATGAAAGGAAAGGCACAAAAAATGTTAATCAAATGATCATTCATGCCAATACTGTAGCGGATTTTTCGGTATACGTAAGCAAATGGTTACAAAATATATATGCTAATATGGGCTTGCCGCCCATTCATTCTAGAGTGATCATGAATGGCGCAAATTCTAATATTTTCAACAGTAGGAATTACAAGCCTTGGAATAAAACAAGTAAATTAAAAATGGTGACACATCATTGGGGCACTAATTATTTAAAAGGATTTGATATTTATGAAAAATTCGATCAACTTTTATTTTCTCCCAATTTTTCTAATAAATATGAATTTATGTTCATCGGAAAGCTGCCTAAATCTTTTCGATTTTTAAATACTATCTATATTGAGCCAAAATTTGGATCAGATTTATCCTCCCATATTTGTTTGAATCATGTGTATCTTACAGCTTCTCAAAACGAACCTGGTGCAAACCATCCAATCGAAGGAGCGTTGTGTGGATTGCCAATTTTATATAGACCAAGCGGTTCACTGGCTGAATATTGTCATGGTTATGGAATTGAATTTACTTCTGAAAACTTCAAAGAAAAGCTCAATGAAATGTATGAAACTTATTTCGATTATGTCGGCCGAATGAAAGATTATCCTTACACAGCTGATCGCATGTGCCAACAATATTATGAATTATTCCTCGAATTGCTGGATAAAAAAGAGGAAATTATTCAATCGCGCCATTACCATCATAAATTTAGACTATTCGTTGAATCCTTTTTGCCCATTAAACTTTTAGGTAAAATTCGTGGAAAAATTGAACATTGGATGTCATGAATCAATGATTTCTTTGAGCAATTTTATTTTAACTTACATTGTACTTAATAATCCATGGTTTAACCAATAATAAAATTCCCGCTTTGCATCGATGGATAAGTCAACAGGAATGAAAAACGATCAATATATATTATGAAACCATTACTCCTTCGATCAAAGATATCTAAAATATACTCCTTGGGAAAAACCATACCCTGGATTTGTGAGAGAGCAATACGCGAATATATTGGGTTGAAAAATCACGCTTCCCTTTTTTTCATTACCCCCGATGTCAATTGGTCGACCGATTGGGATGCCTATTATATTACCCGTGAGTTAAGACAATATGGCTTGCCAGCACAAGTTTCATCGACTCCGCATTTATTATCCGGCGAAATTCTACATTATTGCGATCTTGGAACATTTGCACACCATATTAATCAACCTTGGAATCGACGCAATCAAATCGTTATGACGATATTTCATGGCAACCGTTGTAAGCGTACGCCAGAATTTATCCCCTTAATCGATAAGCTGCTTTCACACACATATCATCTAAAAACTATTGTCACTTCGTGCAATATTATGAAAAACCGGCTTGTGGAATGGGGAGTCAATCATGACAAAATTAAGTGCATTCCATTAGGGATCGACTTAGACCGTTTTAAACCGGTTTCATCTGACCAAAAAAAGAAATTACGAGAGGCACTTGATATTCCCCCTGACGCATTTTGCATTGGTTCTTTCCAAAAGGATGGTGTCGGCTGGGAGGATGGAATTGAACCAAAATGGGTGAAAGGACCCGATGTTTTCCTTAGAGTAATTCAAAAGCTGAAACAACACAATAAATTATTTATTCTATTATCTGCACCAGCTCGTGGTTATGTGATAAGAGGACTACAAGCAATGGAAATTCCTTACCGTCACATCCCTTTGAAAAAATATTGGGATATTGTCGGATTATATCAAGCGTTAGATGTATATTTAGTTGCCTCCCGTGAGGAAGGGGGTCCAAAAGCCTTATTAGAAGCGCTGGCTTGTGGAATCCCTTTTGTTTCAACCAGGGTGGGAATGGTGCCGGATGTGATTATTGACAACTATAACGGATTGACAGCTGAGAATGAGGATGTTGAAGGGTTGGTTGAAAGCATTCTAAAAATAAAAGAAAATGCTCAACTGACAGATACTCTGATAAAAAACGGGCTACTAACCATAAAAGACTATCAGTGGTCAATAATTGCTCAAAGATATTATAACGAAGTATATGCACCATTACTGATGCATTAAGGATCATCGTAATTTAATGAACCCCAAAGAAATTTCACTGGCTCTATTTCTAACCCGCGGTATCCCAATGGAAGTCTGGCGCCAAACAGGTACATTGCGCAGGGAAATTAAGTATTACCTCGAATTAGCTGCATGTTTTCGCCACATTACTTTAATTTCCTGTGGTGATAGAAATGAAATTTCTTTTCTTCCACCAGACTTGAAAATATCAGTTTTATATAACAAATGGAATTTATCTCCCAATATCTACAGCTTTTTTGCACCATTCTTACATCGGAATGAAATATTAAAAACGGATATTATTAAAACCAATCAGTTAGACGGTGCTTGGACTGCAATAATCGCTGGACGTTTATTACATAAACCAGTTATTGTGCGTGCTGGTTATATATGGTCCGATTTTTTTCTTAAAGAAGTAGGGAATGGTTATAAAGCGCGTCTTGTAAATCAAATGGAAAAGTGGTGTCTTTTAAATTCCGATATGATATTTGTAACAACAAATGAAATCAAAGATCGACTGCTTGAAAAATACAATCTCGCAATCGATAAGATACATATTATTCCAAACTTCATCGACACAAATATATTTTATCCAAATCCAGAGATTATTAAAGAAAAACGAAGTATCTGTTATGTGGGAAGATTAACACCTATAAAGAATGTTGACTTACTGATTCGAGCGGCTTCTCAAATTTCCGATATTTCCCTTAAAATCATTGGTAAAGGTAAACAAGAAAACGAATTGATTAAATTAAGTCAACATCTAAACGTAAATGTTCGATTTCTCGGTCAAATGAATAACGAGGAAATTCCCTCAATACTTCATAAATCGGAGATTTTTATACTTCCATCTGCTCTTGAAGGACACCCTAAAGCACTCATCGAAGCTATGGCATGTGGCTGTACGGTTATCGGTGCAAATGTACCAGGTATACGAAATGTCATAAATCATGAACACAATGGATATTTATGCCCTCCAACTGTAGAGGGCATACGAG
>JAAZNS010000287.1 GCA_012798185.1 Chloroflexota bacterium
ATGGAAGAAGCACTTCCGCAGATGCAAATGCAGGCAAATGAGATTCTGGGAAGGCTCTCTTCGGGTACCATGAGCGTGCGTTTTGAAACCGAACGGGAATATAAAGATAAGAAACGCGATGATAAAATGCAGGTATTGGATATTCTTATCAACGATGCGGAGGGCGTCCAGCGACCGTATGACCTGTTCTCAGGAGGGGAGGCGTTTCGCATTAATTTCGCGGTGCGGCTCGCGCTTTCTAAAGTGCTTGCACAGCGCGCGGGAGCCAGACTGCAAATGCTCGTTATCGATGAGGGATTTGGCAGTCAGGATGAAGAAGGACGCCAAAAGCTGATCGAGGCTATTAATATGATCCGCCCTGATTTCAAGAAGATTCTGGTCATCACGCACCTGGAAGAGTTGAAAGATGCGTTCCCGGCGCGCATAGAAGTGAGCAAAACACCCAAAGGCTCACAGCTAGAGGTAATTGTGCAATGAAAGACCAACCACTGCATATCGGGATCCAGCAGCGTGTGCTGCCTGCCTATCGAATTCCCTTTTTTGACCAATTGGCACAGCAGTATCTGGGAAAAGTAAGCGTGTTCTATGGACTGCCGCGCAAGGGAGAAATGTTGGAGACCAACACTGTTCCACAGATAGCCTTACATACTCGTGGAAGGAACATCCATCTTTTCTCGGAGCTGTTCTACCTATGTTTACAAATTGGCTTGATCTCATGGCTGCAATCATGGCAGCCGGATGTGTTGATCATGGAAGCCAATCCGCGCTACCTCAATTCACACAGAGCAATTCGCTGGATGAAGACCCATCATCGCAAGGTGATCGGATGGGGACTGGGTTCTTCAAATGTTAATGGTTCTCTGGGCGAGTTCCGCATGAAACAGCGCCGTAAATTTATTCTGCAGTTTGATGCTCTGATAGCTTACAGCAAACAAGGCGCCGAGGAATACCAAAAGTTGGGTTATCCTGCTAAACGAATTTTCATCGCGCCCAATGCTGCTGCTGCCAGACCGGTTGACCCTCCCCCTAAACGATCGCTCCATTATGAACTCAACCGTCCTCAAATCCTCTTTGTAGGAAGATTGCAGGAGCGCAAGCGGGTCGATATGTTGATCGAAGCCTGCGCCAAACTGCCGGGAGAGCTGCTGCCGATCTTGCATATTGTGGGCGATGGACCTGCCAGAACAGCCTTGGAAGAACTGGCAAAGGAAAAATTCCCCGAAACAAAATTTTATGGCGCCATGCACGGCAAGGAATTGGCAGCCCTGTTCCAAAAAGCAGACCTGTTTGTACTGCCCGGCACCGGTGGACTGGCGGTACAGGAAGCCATGAGTTATGCACTGCCCATTATTGTGGGAGAAGCTGATGGCACCCAGAACGATCTGGTGCGCGCGGAAAATGGGTGGATCCTCGATCAGGGAAATGCTCAAGAGCTGGCAGAAAAAATGGCAGAAGCTCTGGGAAATATTTCTGCTTTGCGCAAAAAGGGATCTGCCTCTTTTACCATTGTGCATGATGAAGTTAATGTAGAGGCTATGCTGCAAGCCTTTACGAAAGCGATCGACACAGTACTCAAAGGATCGGAAAAATGAGAATCGTGTTGGTCGCTGATGGGCGCAGTACGATAACTCGAAATTGGCTGGCATGTCTGGCTGGCGAAGGGATGGATATTTTCATGGTATCCACCTTCCCCTGCGAAAAACCGCAGCAGGTGCATGAAATGCTGATCCTTCCGGTTGCGTTTTCTTCTCTGGCGGGGGGACAAGTGAGTCTTAGCGGAGAGAAAAAAAATCCAGGGGGTGGATTGCGGAAAGCGATTTCTTTCTTGCGCGGTTCCTTTCAGCGTTTACGCTACCGCTTGGGTCCGGGAACGCTGCGCTTCTATCGCAAACGCTATCTCGATTTCATTAACAAAATCCAACCCGATCTTGTGCATGCTCTGCGTATTCCCTTTGAAGGCATGCTGGCTTCTTTTACACCGGCGCAGTATCCTGTGCTGATTTCAACCTGGGGAAATGATCTTACCCTGCATGCCCGTGGATCGAAACGCATGGCAGGCTGGACGAGAAAAGCTTTACAGCGTGCCAATGGGCTTATGGCTGATGCTGACCGTGATCTCAAGCTGGCAGTGGAGTGGGGTTACAATGCGACCTTTCCTACGTTGATGGTGCCGGGTAACGGTGGTTTGGATCTGGCATATTTTAAACAGCTTGATGCACGAAAAGAAAAAAAGAAAACTGATAAAAATTCACAAAATTACCACATCATCAACCCCCGAGGATTTCGTCCGGGCAGTGTGCATCAAGATGTGTTTTTCAATACCATTCCCGCTATTCTTGGAAAAATACCCAATATACGCTTTTTCTGTCCAGCCATGGCGGGGCAGGCAGCGGCAGAGCGCCGCGTGCATGAACTGGGAATTGAAAAACAGGTGCAGCTGCTGCCTTATTTGCCCCAGCCCGAACTATGGGATCTATATCGTGACTGTGACATCTATCTTTCCCTCTCCAGTCATGATGGCACTCCCAATACATTTTTAGAAGCCATTGCGTGTGGTTGTTTCCCGATCGTGGGTGATATCCCTTCTCTGCGAGCATGGGTCGAGGATAGAAAGACGGGTATGCTGGTGGATCCTACCAACGTGGAGCAAGTTGTAAAATCGGTGGTGAAGGCGCTGCAGGCAAAGGAATTGCGCAAAGCAGCCCGTTCATCGAATTGGAAGATCGTAAATGAAAGAGCAGATCGAAAGAAAGTTCGAAAGGCGATTATCGATTTCTATAAATTGTTTCTTCCAAGTTCAATGATAAATTAAAGAAGTTGCTTGATCTCTGAGATTACCTGCTCATTGTTTTTAAACTGAATGGCATGAATGCCCAATTGAGCCGCAGCTTGCACATTTTCGAGAAGATCATCCACAAAGATCGCTTCTTGGGGTTTAACCTGCAGCCGTTGAAGAGCGAGTTTGTAAATCGCTTCGTCCGGTTTTATTAATTTCACTTCGGCAGAAATAACAATATCATCAAAAATATCCGCGATCTTCAGTTTATTTTCCAGCATAGGACGTAACAAATCATGATAATTGCTAATCAGACCAATTTTAAATTCCTTTTTTTGGGTTTTAAGAAAATTGATAAGAGGCTGGTTCAATTCATGTGAATCTATGAACATCTGGCAATGTTTTTGATATTGATCTTCTGAGATGCTGTATTGACTGAGAAATTTTTTCCAATATGTAGTCGAGTTAACTTCGCCTAAATTGAGCTTTCGCTCCCATTCATTCACGTCTTTATCAGAGATTCCCAGTGATTTTAAATAATTGTCAGGGTGGTATTTCTTTTGTTTTTCGATGAATAAATAAAGAACTCCACTAAAATCGACAAAAATTGTTTTAATGTCCATAGTTATCTTTATTTTTGTTTAGATGTGAAACAGAATTGAATTGTGTAAGAATAGGTTGTCCCTGTTCATCGATCTTAACTTTACTGATGCTGCAGGTCCCTACTATATTTCGTTTTCTCTTTTTTACGTCATTATTACTCGCAGATAAAGTATGGGCGAGCATATTCAATACTGCAGAATGAGATACCACTGCAAAATTACCCGGTTCATCTTGTGCAAGGATAAACTGCCAGGCATCCATTACCCGTTTTCGCATATCTTTTCCTTTTTCTCCCGTTAATTGCATTATGATATGAAAGAACGGGATTGTAATATAAAAGAGGAACGGAGACGTTGCCTTTTTCGAGTAGAAGTTCTTTTTCCCTTCCCTGAAACCGAAACCCATTTCACGTAATCCATCCAACTGGGTAAATTTAGCATTGGGGATTTTCTTGGCAATAAAACCGGCAGTTTGCATGGCTCTACCCTGCGGGCTGGAAAAAATATGAGTGATTCCGCAATCTTTCAATGCTTCTGCTGCCTGCTGGGCTTCCCATTCTCCAAAAGCGCTGAGCGGGCTGTTAAGAGCTCCATGAGTGAGACCTTGCTCCATCCATTCGGTGGTGCCGTGACGTATTAGGTAAATTGTTTTGATGTACATAGCGTTTTATTGTAACGGAAATTGCTGAAGAATTTCAAATATTATGTTAAAGAATGATTCAATTATCCTTAAATTAATTTTCAAACAATAAATTATGGATTTAAAATGAAACCTATATCATTTCAAAAATTTTCGAAGAATTTAAAAAGGGATAGGGGTAAAGAATGAATCAGGAAAATATTACACCAAAGAAAGAGGGAGGAGCGATCTTTATTTTCAATTATGATGCAGCGCTCCAGTTGCAATTGAATCCTCAACGCCATTTCAACTTATCGATTATGAAATCGTTTTGCCCGAAAAATGAATTGTGCCCACAAGAAATTCGAGCAGCTTTCTATGAACTGCGGGTGGGTCCGATCGATAAGACCAATTGGGAATCTTTAGGCACATTTACACGGGGTGAACGTTGTTCTGTTAATCCTAAAAATTCAAAAAAAGAGGACGACTTCATTACCGGAAAAAATGCAAACCGGCTGTTTTTTTCTCCATACGTCGTGGCGGTTTGGTCTGATGTGAATACTGCGCCAACTTTCATTCACCGGTATTTGGAAAAGAACAATGTTAATGGATACATCGGGAGTATTTTTCTTGATTCTATCCATACTATCGAAAAATTTCACAGCATGTGCCGCCAGATCGACCTGGGTTTTGATGTACTTATTAAAAATGGAGGGTATCTTTATCCAAAAGGCAGTGACCATCCCCTTAAACCGGAAGTGATGGCGAGCATGGGATTTGCTCTTATTGAACAATGAAAT